>PKXT01000154.1 GCA_003133505.1 Acidobacteriota bacterium | reverse complement strand
CCAGCAGCACCTGATGCTTTTCCGCAGCCTTCACGCCATGCACGATTTCCCGGATGGCTTGCGGCTGATCGCCGCGGGGCTCATACGAACTGGCTAGTTTGAAATCCATGGAGTTATAGGGGTGCGGTATGTCGAATTTGCAGACCGCAATATGCGGTCTGTACAGCCCAATTATATGACGCCGTCGAGCGCGGAAAGACTCACCTCGTAACAAGTCAATGGCGAAGAACGCTGCGGTAAGGTGCGGTCCGGTGCGGTGCGGGTTGGTGCGGTGTTCAATCTCCCGGCACTCGATTCGGCTAGATTGAGGATTCGCCGTTAGGGTAACAGCGCGACACCGAGCGCGCTTTCCACGTGCCCCCGGTATTCCATGCTGGCCTGCCCTTGAGCCGTGGCGATACGAAAATTCATGTCCTGCGAGCCAGTTTGGGTCATGGTAACCACCAGGCCAGTGCCCAACGCGATGTCGCTAACGCTTTCCGCCACGCCAGCCCAATCCCCAGAGGTGCGCAGGCCATTGTGGAGATATGTCGGTGGTGTTCGGTCCTTGCTCTTGTCCCGTTCCAGAAGGTGAAGGTCAGTCTGAATGACGGCACATGTATCCGGCCCTGCTGCGCTTGTGTTAGAGGCATTGGTGCTGCCATTCGCTGCACTTAAGCTTTTAGAGGAGCTATCTGACTGAGGAGATCCCGCCGTTGACGCGTTGTTTCCCGTTGCGGAAGCAGGTGAGGCATGAGGACAAAGCTCGTTGCGGACGTAGGTGGAATCCGTGTGCCAGTAGAGCCCGGTAATCGGCGCGGGCTGAAATTCCCGCTCGGACGACCACTTGTCTCCCACGGTAATCCCGTCTGGGGGTAAGACTCCGGGAGAAGTCAGCGCCCCGGTGCCCTGCTGTAACATTGTGACAATAGCGGGATCCATGGTTTGTTGGGATGAATCCCCCAGCGAGGACGTCAGATTGTCGGTCTTGCCGTCAGGCTCAAGATCAAATTCCACTGTGCTGCCTTGGAGTTTGCGGAACTCGTCCTGAAATTCACTCTCCTGCACATCGAGAGCGTCGGACTGCGAACTGGCGGAACATTGTTCAAATGTGACGCGCAGTCGAACACGTTGGCCCGATGGTGCAACTGGATTCACGCGCACAACCTCCATGCGTATCGTTGCCATGGCTTGGCGGTCGAGGCGCGTGGCGCCTTGCGGGTCTGTGATGGGGCCTTCCGAGCGAGCGGTAGCGGAGGTGTGCAAGTCCAACTGGTACCGGAATACTTGCCCCGCTTGCAGATGCGGAATCAAGTGGACGCGATCACCGGCGGCAGCGGCGTGGGGAAGCGCGGCCATCAAAATCGCTAGGGCCATCAAGAAAGGAAAGGCGCCTTGCTTAGCGCGGCGTAATGCACAGTCCAGGGCACTCCTCAACGACTGAAAGTCCCTGGCGTCTATATACATAACCAATAGGATGCGGTATTGCAGCGATTCGCCAACCGCAAAATTGCGCGCGGCGCGGCGCGAATCTGCCAGACGCGAATTCGAGGATTTTCGTCATCAATTTTCCTCATCAGCGCACAAGCTAAGGGCGGGGCGACGCGGGATTGACTTTAATGTTTGGCGCCTCTAGTGTGCCAGTCAGATGAATCTCGCCACGCGGCTCGCTCACAGGCGGCGGAATTTCCGGCTTTCGCTCGCGCCCTGTCTTGCGTTCGCCCGCATCCGGCGCGCGCGATTCCACCAGTTTGAAATCGAGCGAGCGGTCAAATCCCGCGCTACCTTCTCCAGTGGTTTCCGAGTGCCCATCCAGCAATTTAATACCGGCGAAATTGATTCGCTGCTGGTCGCATCGGAAATCCGTGGTGGCCAGCGGAAAATAGCCCGGGCCATCGGGCCAGTTCCCATTTTCGTCGGATTTAGGCGCCCCAGCCAATTTCAGCGTTAAGCCACTGGCCTCGGCTTGCCCCTCACACCGCAACGAGCCTATCAACGCGCCGCGAGTAAGACCCTCGGCCGAAAGCTTGACCTCGCCAGTAACCATGCCTTGCACCCTTTCAGCGAGAGAAGGCGAGAAGAAGGTGGCGAGATCAACATCGCGGAGGCGCAGTTCAGTTTGATAGCCCGGCTGGGCATTCAAATGCGCCATGAACGATCCAGCAATATGGCCGCGTCCCAAGTCAGCTTCCGCATCGTCCAATTCGACAACCCGGCGGTCCACGCGAGCATTAGTCCGCAGATGGGTAAGATGCAGCCGTTGAAATTGAAAATCACCCACCTGCAGCCGGCCCGACCAATGAAGGCTTTCCGGTACGGATACGGGCGCGCTGGCCGGCGCAAGGTAGGGAAGAATTCTGGCTAGCAAGCTCTGACGTTTCGCGGGATTAAGAAAATCATTGAAGCGCGCAACGTCCACTGTATCGGCGGAAAGGTTTCCGTGCCAGGCCGGGCTGCCGCGCTCATGAGTTAATTCGCCCTTCCAATTGCTGCCAAACGCCTCCGCATGATCCACATGCAGGATTTGCCCTTCCGGCGAGAAATCCAATTCCGCGGTTGCGGGCCCGATGGGACGCACCAGAAACGGCACCCGCGCGGTGGCTTCATTCATAGTGAACTTCCCAGACGGCTGCCCCAAGGCAGTCTTGTGTTGGAGGGGCACTTCGCCTGTCCCAGCCACTGGGCCGGAAACATCCCAGCCGTCAGGCAATGAATAACCGAGCGCCGTGGTAACCGCCAAAATCTGGCGCGCGTCGTCCGCTTGTCCGAATATTTCCAGCGGCGGCTGTGGCGCTTTTCCTTCCTTCGGTGGAATCTGGAAAGAAAAAATTCCCGCATTCGGTTGAAACACCATCTGCGTTTCTGGAAGCGACCATTTACCATCGCTGAAAGCCAGGTTCGCGGGCCCGAGACGCAGCGGCGCGGCGAGGCTGCCGCCTTCCAGAGCCATGCCCTGGGTAACGATCCGCGCCGTTTCCAATTCCAGAGGCCAGCCGCTGGCGCGCGCACTAACCAATACTTCGCCGCGCGCGGTTAATTGCTCGGCTATGCCGGCGCGAAATCCTCTCAGAAACGCGAGTACATCGGGGGCGTTTATCGCGGCGGAAAGCGTGACATTCCCCTCGTTGGGATGTTCCATGGTGGTTTGCCGGCCGGAGCGCCACCCAAAGGAACCGGTTAGCGTGCCGTTGGAATGGGGCGCTGCGAGTCGCGCTGACGATATCCGAAGTTCTCCCGTCTCCGGTAGCCACACTCCATCCGCCGTCAAGTTGAATCCCGGATTGTCCGCGCGAAGCGGCAAATCCCAACGATGCAATCGCCGCGCCTGCCCTTTTCCGGAAAGATTCCACTGTTGGCCCGCGGCATGAGCGGCCAATTCCAGCGAAAAATCGCCGCGCGCTCCCATATCGTCACCGCGCAAAAACCGCAGGAGGTCCGCGACCGAGCCATCGCTCCAGTTAGCTTGAAGGTCGGCGGGACGAAGGCGCGATGTTGTGCCTCCGACAGTACCTTCCAGATGCAGCGTGCCCACCCTTTGCAATATCACCGCCGCGCGCATGGGCTGCGCGTCCAGGCTGATGCGCCAGCGGCCACCGGCCTGCTGCTCGATAAAGCCATTTACCACCGTCAAAGCAAATGGCAGTTTCACATCGCCGGACTTGAAATTGATTCGCCCGGCGCTTAGGCTCACTCGCATAAATGACGGCGCGCCGCGAAATGCCACGCGCCCGCCGTCGGGCCGGGGCAGCCAATCCGCCAGGTTTACTCGGCCATTTGGATTCATGGCCAAATTCAAGCTGGGATGATCGAAGGAAAGCGTGGCAACGGCGATCCGTCCCCGCAGTAACGGAAGCAATCGCGGGCTCACCACCAGGGAATCGGCGCGCAGAAAATACTCGTTGCCGAATCGCGGGTCCTCCGCCACCACCACCGATTGAGCCAGCAAGCGCGGCCCCGGCCATAGGGTAACGTCGTACCGGCTTACCTTGACAGGACGCCCGAACGCGGCGGCCAGACGCGCGGTCAGCTTGCGCGCGGCATTGGGACGATGCACCGCCCAATCCAACCCCGCCTGCAAAATCCCCGCCGCCACGACCAGCGCCAGCAGCCAGGCCAAAGGCCGCCAGCGAATGCTCCAGCTTGCCGGTGCGCTGGCCGCCTGTACGGGCGGCTCGCCAATATGGGTGTGCGGCATGGACTGACGAGTCTAATGCACGGCTTGCCTCTCCGCCATCGGGGTGATCCGTCCGACCGCAAAGCGGGGGGCTGCCCGAACCATTGCGGCCTTAGGCGCGGGAGCGGAGCAAGCATACGACGCCGGAAAACGATTGGGCGGATTTTTGGGGCGGGGAGAGGGCGGGGCGGCGGCTGGACGCTTTTCGCTTCCCGATTGACCCGGTTGTTTGGCGCGTGAGGGGGGGCGTAAAGCCGCCCTCCCGCGCCGGGGGACCGAAAGCGGAGATTTCGCCAGTCAGAATTTGGTTTACGGCGTGACCTCAAAGACCGTGCCGGGAGTGATGGCTACCGGACCACCACGCTCGAGATTTTTCGAGTCGCCTCCAAACATGGTCGTGCCATATAAATTCCCGCTGCTGTCGAGAATCACGCCGGCGTAAGGTTCAAATCCGTCGGTCATTCCCCTCTGGAACGTGTGGAGGACCCTTTCGTGCCAGTTTCCGCTGGACNNACCGCGGAGAGAGTCCAAAAACAATTCCCACCAGGTTTGCGCCCCCCAGGGTGGTGGTGCCGTAGAGATTGCCAGTGGTGTCGAAGGTTAATCCGGCGAATGGCTCGTTGCCGTCCGTACCATTCTCCTGGAAGCTATGCAGCACTGTCTCCACCCAGCTTCCCCCGGCCTTTGGCGACAGCTCGTAAACAGTGCCGCAGCCGTTGCCTTGGCACGACCCGCCGCTTCCGCCGCCCTGAGTTGTGCCGTAAAGATTTCCTGCGGCGTCGATGACCAAGCCCGCGTAGGGCGAATTACCGTCCTGGGTGTTGTTTTGGAACGCATACAGCACGCGCTCATACCAACCACCGCCAAGCTGCGGAATTAGCTGAAATACGGTCCCGCCACCGCCGGTGCCCCCCAAAGCAGTGGTACCATAGAGATTTCCAGCCCCGTCGAAAGTTAGCCCAGCGTACGGGTTATGGCCGTCCCCAACGTCCACGAAGCTATATAGTTGCGTTTCAGACCAGCCTGCGCCAGACTAAGGCGACAATTCAAACACGGTTCCGTCACTGTCGGCACCGCCGTACTCTGTGGTACCGTAAAGATTGCCGGCCGTATCAGAAACCAAACCCCCAAAAGGTTGCGAGCCGTCCGGGCCGTATCCGAAGCTATACAATATCTGCTCTGACCAGCCTCCGCCGGACTGCGGGGAAAGCTCAAAAACCGCTCCCTTCCCATTGACGCCTCCGTCAGGGGTCGTGCCATAGAGGTTGCCGGACGCATCGAAAATCAGGCCGTCCCAGGAATGGCTGCCGTCCTGGCTGTCGCTGTGAAAATTGTGAAGTACGGTCTGTGTCCATCCGCCACCGCTCTGCGGCGATAGCTCGAAAACGGCACCGCCGCCGCGGCTTCCCCCAAAATCAGTGGTGCCATACAAATTGCCGGCGGCGTCGGAAATCAGGCCAGCCACCGAATGGTAATCGGCCCCCGGCGCATTGGAGAAGCTGTAAAGCACCTGCTCATGCGATCCCGGGCGGATGCTCGCCGTCTCCCCTTGAGCGCGGGCGATGGCTCCCCAGCTTCCCAGTAAAAGCACTCCTGCTGCCAGCACTGCAATAAGCGGCGTCATTGCGAAATTCAACTTGCTGTTCATAATTCTTTCCTCCTGCTGAACGGAATTCCCGGATCGTCGTTGCGATGACATACTATTAGATCTCATGGTTGCCGGGCGCGCTACGGTTAGGTGTGGCCGAAGATTCGCCGCCGGGTCAGGGATCAATGCACTTCGTGGCCCAAGCGAGGCCAACGGGTACAGCGGGGAACATGCAGTACCGCACGAAAAAACTCGGTCGCGCCGCGGCGACCGCCTGAGACCGCGCAGCCGTCGCTGGCAGAATCGTGTGACCAGTAAATCCCCACCGGCCGTCCTATGATTGCGCCGCGATCCACGAACCCCCAGTAGCGGCTGTCCCAGCTATGATCCCGGTTGTCTCCCATTACGAAGTAATTGCCCTGGGGCACCACCAGTTCTCCATTGACCACGTGCTCCATCAATACCGCGGCCCATTCCGGCCGGAGTCCGCGTTGCGAGACAAACTTAAATGCCGGAGGAAAATTATCGCCAAACGGATCGCGATACGCGGCATCGTGAACCACGTGCGGTTCCGGCGCGGTGAATCCATTGACGTAAATCGCCTGGTTGGCAATCCGAATGTGATCGCCCGGCAAACCGATCACTCGTTTCACGTAGTAGGGATGGTCGTCATAGGGATATTTGAAGACGATTACTTCTCCGCGCCGCACGTCCCGATAGGGCAGCGCGCGTTCATACCAGGCGCCGTGACCGCCAAAGATGAACTTATTCACCAGCAGATAATCGCCGGTCAGCAGAGTGGGGGCCATGGATTCGGAAGGAATTTCGAAGGACTGCACTACGAAGATGATGAGAAAAAGGGCCATCAGAATGGCTGCCAGGAGAGATTCCAAAAATTCGACAATCGCCGTTCTCGATTTTTTGCGGCGCGGGAAGGGGGGAACGATTACCGTCGCGTCCGCCGCTTCCTGCGGCACGCGAGCGGAGTCGCTCTCAGCGGTCATTATTGGCGGCGATGCGCGACTCTTCTTCGGCGCGCAGTTGGGCCAGGCCCAGATGCGCCGCTTCCTGCTCCGCTTCCTTTTTGGAACGTCCCTCGGACGCCGCCACGGCGACACCCTCTAACCAAAGCTCGACCGCGAACGTCTTGCAGTGATCGGGGCCCTCGGTACGCACCACGCGATATTGCGCCGCGCCCAAGCCGCGGCTCTGCAGCCATTCCTGCAGCGCGGATTTGTCGTCCGATTCGCTCCAGGTCGCGCGAGCGCCGCTCGCTTCCGATTCGAGCAGGTTGCGGCGGATAAAAGCGGCAGCCGCCTCGAGTCCGCCATCCAGATAAATCGCGGCTACCACGGCTTCGTAGGCATCCGCGAGCAGGTTGCGCTTTTCGCGCCCGCCGGTTACTTCCTCCCCACGGCCCAGGCGTAGATACTTGCCCAATCCCAGCGCACTCGCGGCGGCCTGCAAGGACGCCCGGCTGGCCAACCGCGAAATTCCCTTGGAGAGGCGGCCCACGTNNACTGCGGAAAACATTCATAGAGGTGTTGGCTCACCACCAACCCCAGCACGCGGTCGCCCAGAAATTCCAGGCGTTCATTATCCAGTTGAATTTCCGTCGCCACCGACAAGCGCGCGGAACGATGGGTCAGCGCCAGAGCTATGCCCGATGGCTCGCGAAACTGGTATCCCAGATGCGCTTCCAGTCCGCGAAGTTCCTCTTCGGTCATCGCTCTGGCGCTCAGGGCTTGGCCGCGGATTGCACCGCGTTGGCATGATTTGCGGACGACTGTTGCGAGGCAGCCTGTTGGCGGGCTTGCCGCGAATTGTCCTGGCAACGTAGCTGGAAATTATTGGGAATCTTGCCGCACTGGTCATACACCGCGGCCGCTTCGCCGTACTGTTGAATCTGCTGGAGCGATTCGCCCAGCACGAAAAGGTCAATGGGATCGGGACTACTGGCCAGCTTGACGGCCTGCCGAAACCCCAGCACCGCCTGGGCATATTGCCCGCGCCGGAAATAAACCAGCCCCAGCCCGCTGTGAACCTGGGAGAGCCGGTCATTGCTGAGTTGCGCAAATTGCTCCGCGCTGATCGTCGCGGGCTTTTGCAGAGTGGAAAGGATCTGCAATGCCCGGCGCAAGTAATCTTCGGCTTTTTGCAACCTGGCGGCGGCATTGGGATCCGCCGGATCGTAATTGTGGGGAATGGCCCAACCCAGCAGCGCCAGCGCGTCAACATCGTTCGAATTCAACGCCAGCGCCTTTTCGCCATCCTCTTCCATCTTGCTGTAATTTTGCTTCACTATATAGGCCTGCGCGAGACGGGAATATACCAGTTCACGATACTCACTCGCCGGATAACTCAAGAGAAATGCCTCGCCTTGGCGGATCAGTTCGTCCGTTTTTGAGGGCGGCACGTCGTAAAAGGCTTTGTAGGCGGCATCTTCCTTGAGATCTATTTTGGACGCTGAGGCCGACGGCGTTGGCTGGCCAGTTGTGGCTCCCATGGTGGAGGGGGTAGCGCTTTGCGGTTTCGCCATTTGCGGCTGTGCTTGCGCGCGGGACTGGCTTGCCGATTGACTGGTAGGCAGCGCGCCTCCGCCGGAAACGGTCTGCGCAGTCGCGCGACCAGACGCGGCAATTAGCGACATCGCCACCAGGCATCCTGCGCATGCCGCCAAACGTGCCCCTTGCCCTATAAGTTCTTGAGCTGTCATTCCTCTATTTATTCTTCGCTTTCGTTCTTGTCATTATGGCCCATTGGCCTATGCAATTTTTGCGCGGTTTACCGCGGGTTTCCTTCGTATGCTACGCGCGGGCTACTGCTTCGGAACATCGGAATTGTTCGTTGGCGGGTGATAAGCGTTTTGAAGCCCTTGCTGGGCCGCCAATCTCGCCGCACCGGGAATGCCGCTGGCAGCCAAAGCGGCCCGATATTCGCTCACGGCTTGTTCCCGCTGGCCTTCCACATCATGGATGCGCCCCAGATAAACATGGGACCACGCAACAATGGAAGGTTCGGGGGATGATTCGGGCGCGGACTGACCGGATCCGGCGCGGTCAGGAGGAGATGCCGCCGCCGTATTCGTCACGGGCGGCGCCGGAGATTTTGTGGCGCTGGCCGTCACTCGCTCAAAAAGCCCTCGGGCCGTTTCGGCATCACCCTTCAACAATGCCGCCACCGCCAGCCCATACGTGGCGGCCATGTTTCCCGGGTCCTGCTTCAACAAATTGCCGAACTCCGTCGTGGCGCCGGCGGCATTGCCCGTCGCGATGTCATCGTTCCCCTGTTCCATCCATTGCGCGATTGGCGAACGCTGATTGGCGAGTTGCTCAAGGGGAGCCGGTTGCGCAGCCTCGGCTGGCGGAAACTTGAAATCCTGCAGACGCCGTAAAGTTGAGTTCACGTTAACGCTTTCGATCAAATTTGGATAATAGAAGCTCATGGCCGGATCGCTCTGCTCGAATTTCTGCAGCCCGTCATAGAGGGGCCGCACCAGAATGAAGCCGTCGGCGTCATTGGCGTCGAATTGATCATCAAGCTGCCGCAGGGAGAGTTTCTTGAAGCGCAACTCAATGGCCTTGATCATGCACTCGGTGACAAACGCCGGAAAATCCTCGATGTATTCGGAGGGGAGGCGTGGAGCGCGCGCCGCGACATCCATCAGCTTCCGTCGCGTGTCCACTACATTGCCGTAGCGATAGGCTAGCGGATCCAGCAAGAAGTGGAGATAAGCATGGCGAATTTCATCCAGCGGCGGATCCTGCGCCGAATCGACGATCACGGTATAGCGTGCGCCGTATATGCGAAAATTCGTGCGGCTGCCAATCAACGGTTCGACGATGACCCTGAATTCGCGGCCGGTAGTCGTATTCACCACTTCGCGCAAATAGCCATTGGCGCTGATCACCACTTTGCTGACTGGTCCTTCCAGCAAATCTATTTGCCGGTCATATTGCGGGGCGAAAAGGGCCCATTCCTTGGCAAGACCAGCTTCGGCATAAAAAGCGGCTAACTTCTCGTTGAAGTCTTCCAGGCCCAGAACATCCGGCGGCAATTCCTGACGAGTGAGCAAAGCCGGGAAGTTTGGCGGCGGTCCCACCACCAGCGCGAAAGAAACGAAGCGGCTGATAGTTTCCGGCGAACTCGACGGCGGAAGGTTGCGGTAATAAGCGCGCAACCCTTCCGCGGCCGGGCCGTGAAGCCCACGCAGTTCGGCACGGTAGGTGGCCAGTGCGCGATCATCGCTCCGCCACGTAGCGTCCGCGCCATAACCCGTTGCATAGAGAGCGCTCAACGTGTCGAACAGCGCTTCATTCTTGTCTACGCTGATTACGCCGCGGCTCGGTATTAGATCCTGGGCTAGGGCCTGACGGTCAGGCGCGATAACCACCGCCAGGCTGGCCAGCGATAGGGCGGCGATAATAACTTTCACTCGATGTTGGATAAGGCCCCCGTTAGAATGACGGCAATTTAGATTGAAACATGGCGAGCTATTCACACTTTACTGTCGGTGGCGAAGGGCAGTCAAGAAAACGCGTAGGAAAAGTGGACCGGTCCGGCGGCAAGGAGAATACCGATTCCGCCATATCCAGTAGTTAGCCTTTGACGCGAACTTCGCTGAAGCTGAGCAGTACGCGTCCGCCCGACGTGGGGCGTCCAAAGCTCATCTGCGGAGTGAAGGTCGAAAACATCAGCACCTGATCGAGTTGCTTGCGCAACGCGGGTGTATCGTCGCCAGTCAGTATCTGATAGCTCAACACGTCGCCGCGGGAATCCACGTCCGCCTCCACGACGACGACGTGCACGCCGGCGCCCTTTTCCGGCGCAAAACCGGAAACAGGAAACGGAGCGAGGCTTTGCAGACGCGCGGGTTGGATAAAATTGAGCGGCAGGTCATGCGGGACGACTCCAAAGGGATCGCCGACCACCAGGCTTTGCGTCACCATCACAAAGGTAAGCACCGCCGAAAGCAATCCTCCGGTCACGGGAACAGCAATCGGCTGGAGGATGTTCCTGAAAAATAGCCAACAGCGCGCGTAAATCCGCTGGGCGAAACTTGGCTGATCGCGGAGCGTAGCCGTCGCCAATTGGATTCGCACCGCCAAGCCCGGGGGAGGAGATGCTGGTTCCACGAGCGCCAGATCCGCGTTTAGTAATTCGTAGCGATCCAATATCCCGGAACATGCGGGGCACACGTCAAGGTGCTCACTGACCCGGGCGCACTCGTTGCGGCTCAATATGCCCTCGGCATAGCCGGAAAGTATTTCGCTCATGCTGGCGCAACTGGCGGATAAATGCATCAGTTGCCCCCCGGGGCCCCCGCCGGACGCAGATTGCCGCCAAGCATCGGCGTGGAGAGTGCGGCATGAGCAGGGCGAAGCGCGGGCCTTTCGACGTGGCTGACTTGGGCGCGGTTCGGTACCGCTGACGGTGGATGTAGGATGGGATCGAGTATTTCGCGCAGAGCGCGCCGCCCACGCAGGATGCGCGATTTCACCGTGCCAGGGCTGACTTCCAGAATGTCCGCGACCTCTTCATAGCTCAGTCCTTCCAGGTCACGAAGAATTACCGCGCTGCGAAAAACCGGCGGGACCAACGCCAAGGCCCGGCGAACCAATTGCTGCCGCTCGTGGCGCGCGGTTTCGTCAAAAGGTGAAGCGTCATGGGCGGCCAGCCGCGCGGATAGCGGGATGGCGCCGCTTTCGTCCTGGAGCGAAGTTTGCTCGCGCTGATGACGCCAGCGCCAGCGGCGGTGATTGAGCGCCTCGCGCACGGCGATGCGATAGAGCCACGTTTTCAGCGAACTGTCTCCGCGAAAACAGTGCACGCTGCGAAAAACCTTCAGAAAAACTTCCTGGGTAATGTCGGCGGCATCGGCGGCGCTGGCTGCTGCGCTACCCGCTGTATTGCTCATCATGCTGAAGGCCACGTTGTAAATCGTGGNNAAGGCGATTGAATGCCGCCTCCGACCCCGCTTGCAGCCGGGCGATCAGCGCGCCCTCGTCCGCGCTCCACGGCAACGCTTGCGCCTGTTCATTCATTTTCTGTGAAAACCGTCGGCCATGTTAGGCGGATTCACCCATTTGGTTCGCCACAGGCTTAGACGCCAAATGTGGTCAAAGTGTTTCCTGAGGCGATGAGCGGGGTGCGGCAGGGGCGCAAAGATGACGGCTGTGAACGTCAGGCTTTGAGCGAGGCTATATCAACGACGAAGCGGTATTTCACGTCGCCTTTGACCATGCGATCGTAGGCCTCATCAATCTTCTGAATAGGGATTAGCTCAATATCGGAGACGATGTTATGCGCGGCGCAGAAATTGAGCATCTCCTGGGTTTCGGGAATGCCTCCAATCAGCGAGCCGGCAATGGAAAGGCGCTTGCCGATGAGGTTCCTGACGTTCGGCGAGGGATGGGGATTTTCCGGCGCGCCAATCAGGACGAGGGTGCCCTCGCGCTTGAGCAGCGCGGTATAGGCATCAAGGTCGTGCGACACGGCCGCGGTATCAATAATCAGATCGAAGCTGCCCACGTGCTTTTCCATTTCCGCGGGATTCTTGGACACCACGACTTCATCCGCGCCCAAGCGCTTGCCGTCCGCTGACTTGCCGAGCGAAGTGGTGAAAAGCACGGTGTGCGCGCCAAGCGCATGGGAAAGCTTCACGCCCATGTGTCCTAGGCCGCCGAGGCCGACGATGCCCACTTTCTTGCCCCTGCCCGCGCCCCAATGTTTCAGCGGCGANNGAAAGCCGATGATGCCGGCGCACAGCAGCGGCGCGACTCCGGCCAGTCCTAGATTTTTCGGCAGGCTTTCGGGAATATGCAGGCAGAAACCTTCGTCCACCACAATCTGCGTGGAATAGCCGCCATAGGTGGGCTTGCCGGGCTGGTGCTTGTCGGGGCTGTTGTAGGTGAAAGTAACGTCGTTGTTGTCGCAATAATTTTCCAGGCCTTCGCGGCAACTCGCGCAGACCCCGCACGAACTCACCATGCAGCCGAGCGCGACCAGATCGCCCGCTCTGAATTTCTTGACCTCGCCGCCCACTTTGGTGACCTGGCCGACAATTTCATGCCCCGGCACGCACGGGTAAACGGTGTCAGCCCACTCGCCGCGCGCGGTGTGCAGGTCGGAATGGCACACCCCGCAGAATTTAATGTCGAATTGGAGGTCGCGCGAGCCCGGTTCGCGGCGCTCAATCGTGAATGGGCCCAGCGGCTTGGACTTGTCGAATGCGGCGTAAGCGGGTGTCTTGTTCATTGGTTTTTCCTGTTTTGGATATTGAATCCGTCATCAATGGGATGCGGCGGCTGAGCAAGCAGACTCAGCCACTGGAAAACGCAAGAAGAGTCTAAAAGACGGTCTCTACATAAGCGGAATTGCAGACCAGATCTGGTCCAAACCCAGGGAGCTGATTTATGGCGCGCTGGCCGGAACGCAACGGAAAACGACAATGTCGTTGGATGTTTTGTCCACCCTGAGTGTGAATGCCGAGCCGCTCGCGGTGAAAGACGTGACGTGCGTGGCCATTCCCGCATTGGCGTTGAAATCGGCGACCGGAACGGCCAATGCGGCACCGGAGCCGGTTCCTGACACGCCCGAGAAATCATATTCGTACAAATTATAGGCGGTACCCTGGGTGAGGCCGCTTACCGTCGCCTGCAAAACAAAATTCTCCATCCATGCGGATGGCGGAGTATTCGTGCAGCTCGCTCCATAGTTGCTCATGCCAATCATGGTATTTTCGTAGTCATAACCGGCCACCGGATCCAGAGGATTGGTCATGCCGTTGGTGGTCGTCGGCCCCAGGATGGCGAGCGCAACGGGCAAGGTGACGCCCTGGGTGTCTTCCGGCCCAGCCACCGAAAAAGCATAGTTGTGCGGACCAAGAATCGCTACCGTGTCATAACCCGAGCCGCCCGTGCCGGTGTGAATCGTGACGTTATCCGGAATGATGATGGAGTAACCCTGGGCATTGCGCTTGTTGGCGCCCGCGCGCGTCTGCGCCAGCGAGCCGAACGTATAGCCAAAAACGTAAGGAGTGCAGCCGAGATCATCCGTACCCGCGCCTGGAGGAATCGCCGGGTTGTCAGTGAACTTCTTTCCTGAGAGCGTGTAATTTCCGTGGTCGTCGAAATACACCACGTCATCGGCATAATAGGTGGGGTCAGTGGGCGAGTGATTGGTTCCGATCTTGATGACCGCGACTTCGTGATCATACTGCGGGTCGGAGCCGCCATTCATCAGCAACGCGATGGTCACCTGGTGGCCGTTAATCACTTCCTGCTTCACCCACGACATGTACTGCTGGTAGCCGGCCATGCCGGTGGCTTGCGTTTCATAGTCGAAGGTCGTCCCGCTCAAGCGCGAATTGGCCACGCAGAGCGCGGCGTCCGCATAGGTATTCGGGCCGCTGGCGCCGGTTCCGGGATCTTCGATTAGAAGTTGAGCGTTGTAATCGGTCTGCTGATGGTGCGCAGCGCACGCGCCATTCGGGCCGGATTGCGAAAGGCCCGTTCCGCAAACCAACCGCGCGTTGTATTGCGACATCCATTGGCCGTTATTAAGCCCAGCCTGCATCATGGAGACTTCCCCGCAATAGCCGTCATTGTTTTCCCATTGATAGAACGCCGGCACCGGCACGCGCGGGTAAATATACGACGTTGTTGGCGGAGGAGTTGTCCCGTCGACGAGAACCTGCCCGCAATTCGGCTCGGCGACGAACGCGTACTCGGCGCCGTGGCGTTGCGCGACCTGCGGCGTGGCGTCGGACGATCCGTTGTCGACGACGATGATCTCGAAGCCCGGCGCCTGCACGTCGTGCTGCAACGCGGGAGACAGCGACCGTAGCGTGCGTGGCAGCTCCCGCTGCATGTCGTAGGCGACGAGGACCACGGACAGCGTCGGTGTGGTGGACTCTTGGGCGTTG
>PKXT01000200.1 GCA_003133505.1 Acidobacteriota bacterium | reverse complement strand
TTCATCACGCCCACGCCGCCAATCCCCAGCGTGAGCGTACCCACAAAGAGCAGCAGCCCTTCCAATCCGAGCGTAATCCCCTCGTAAATGGGCCGCTCTTCTTCCCGGCCAAACATGGTTATCGCCAATTTGTCAGTGGGAGAAAAATGCTGGCGTTCGGCGATCACCGCGCGCACCTGCTCCTCAGCCTTTGCCTCAAACTGCGGCGCCACTGGCTCGAAGACGAGGACGCTGGCATACTTGGCNNGTGAAATAATTGCTGTCTTGAAATTTCGTTTCCATCGTTCCTATCACCAGGAAACGAATTCCTGAAATCTGGACGTACTCATCCACGGCCGGGCGCGTTCCGAAAAGTTTTTCGCGCAAGTGCGCGCCCATAAATACAACCCGCCGCCGCTGGATGATGTCCTCAGCGTCAATCCACCGCCCCGCGCTGGGCATCTCGTTGCGCATGTCCCCATATTCTGGATAGACGCCGCGAATGGCCGTTGATGCCGACTGGTTCTCGAACGAAATATTTTCGTCGTGGACGGTTTCCGCGCAGACGCGCTTCACCAGGCTGGCATTGGCGCGAATCTGCTCCACGTCGGCTTGTTCAAATTGCACTTTCTTGCCGGCGCGCTCGCCCCCGGCTTGTTCGCTGGTAGTGCCCGGCCAGGTGATTACCGCGCCCTTGCCAAAAGCGCGGAACGTATACATCAGCNNCCATAGGCGAGCAGCAGCGTTACCGCCATGATGCCCCATACAATGCCCATCATGGTTAGAACGCTTCGCAGTGGTTGACGGCGCAACCCGGCCAGCGCCTGCAACAGAATTTCGCGCAGCATTTGCTTAGCCCCCCGCCTCAAACCGTAGCGCTTCGATTGGATCCACCGACGCCGCGCGATTCGCCGGATAAACCGCTGACGCCACCGCTACGGCTGCCAGCAAGGCAAAGGAAAGCACGCCCGACGTCCACGTAGGGAGCAATCCCGCAAAGAATGTCGGCATCGGAAGCAGGTCCACCAGCGCGCACAGACCGTACGACACTACCAGTCCCACCGCGCCGCTGAGCATCGCCACAATCATGGTCTCCACAAAAAATTGCGTCAGAATCGAACGCCGCGTGGCCCCCAGCGCTTTGCGAACTCCAATTTCCCGCGTACGCTCGCGCACCGCTACCAGCATCACATTCATCACGCCCAGGCCGCCAAGCAATAGGGTTGCGATTCCGACCGCGCCCAAAAAATATTCCATGCCATCGAAAATCATCTGCATGTCGCGAGCGTCTTCGATGGTGTCCCATATCCCGGCGGCTTCCTTGTCGTTGGGATCGAAGTTATGCAGAATTCCCAACGCCGCACGCACCTGACGTTTGCAATCATCGTNNAGCGCCAGTGACTTTGGCACTACCAACAGGCGGTCTATGGTGCCCGGCGGCGCGGGGGGCACATTGGGGAAATCCCGCACCATCGCGCCAAATGGAATATAAACCTTGCGAACGTCGAACCCGTCGTAATCGCTATTTTGTTCCTTGGCTTTCATGACGCCGATCACGGTGTAGGGGATGTCGGCCATCCATATCGTTTGGCCTACCGCTGGCCGGCCGCCGAAAAGCTGGCTCTTCGCCTNNGGTGCCTAGAAAGGCCACGCGGGTGGCCGACGCGTTGTCGTCATCGTTGTAAAAGCGCCCGTCGGCGATTCCGATGGTACGGACTTCCTGAAAGGGAGGAAGCGATCCGGTAATCAGGAGGTTCGCGCTATTATTTACGCTGCGAATCTGCCCCTGATTGCCCAACTCCGGCAGCACGTATTTGCATGCCGGCGATTGCTCCGTCACCGGCGCAACGTCGCTAACCAGCCAATGAACGCGCCGCCCCGCGCGCATCCCGCCGGCTTGCAGGCTGGTGTGCCCGGCGAAAACGATCATGATGTCTTTTCCGAGAGATTCGTTCTGATGCCGCAAGCCGGTGCCCAAGCCATTTACCGCCGCCACCAGCAGGGTGATGGAAAAAATTCCCCAGGCAATGCCAAACATGGTCAGGAATGTTCGCAGTTTGTGTGACCAGAGCGACCGGAGTGTATCCGCCAGCAAATCTTGAAAGATCATTTACGGGCCTCTGCAAACTCTCTCAACGCCGCTTTATTGCAGGACCACTTTCTGACCCTCCTGCAACCCCGCCAGTATCTGCGCCTTTACACCGTTGGTGATGCCCAGCTTTACAGGAATTTTCCGCTTCCCATTTTCGCCCTTGGGATCGGGGATTTCGACGGACGTGTTCTTGTCCTTGTCGTATAACACCGCACTCTCGGGAACCAGCACCACGCCGTGTTTTTCGTCCAGAATAATTTCGGCGTTGGCGCTCATGTTCGCGCGCAATTCACCGCCGGGATTATCGATCGAAACGCGCACAGCGAAGCTGGTGACATTGTCCTTCTCCTCGCCCATCGGCGAAATCCGCGTCACTTTGCCGTTGAATTTCTTGTCCTTGAACGACTCCACCACGATTCGGGCCGTCTGCCCGACATACACTTTCCCCACATCCGCTTCATCCACATTTCCTTCGACGTAAACCTGGCTGGTATCGCCCAGCGTCATTAGGAGCGTAGCCTGGGAACCAAGCACTAAAATCGAGCTCACCGCGTCACCGGCTACCACGTCTCGCGAGAGGACGATTCCATCCATCGGGCTGGCAATCGTTGAGTACTGCAAATTCTGCTGCGCCTCTTCGAGTGACGCTTCCGCCTGAGACACCTGCGCCTTGGCTTTCAGCACGTCGGCCTGGCTGACAGTGACGTTGGCTTGTGAAACCTGTTGCTTGTTGATCGCCATTTTGTAAGCTTTTTCGGCGTCTTCCACGCTGGAGCNNGCTCATGCGCGCGGTCCATTCCTGTCTTCAGGAACGGAACGTCTGTTCCCTCCGCATCCTTTACATCACGCTGCGACGCTGCCTGCGCTGATTCCACCGCCGCTTTGGAAGCCTGCAAATTCGCCTGCCCCTCTCGAACCGCAGCCTCCAGTTGCTCCTTGTCCAATTCCACCAACACCTGGCCAGATTTCACCCGGTCGCCGACGTCGGCCCGCAATTCCTTCACGATTCCGCTGGCTTTGGATTTCAGCTCGACCTTGGTTAGCGGCTCAATTTTGCCCGTGGCCACCACCGAGCGGGCAATATCGCCTCGTTCCACCGCAGCCAACTTGGCGGGATCAATCGTGCGGTTGGGGCTTAAGGCGGCTTTGGCGCCGAATATGGCAAATAGCAGGACGACGGCGCCGCCACCCAGAAGGATCAGCCGTTTCTTTTTCTTTTTTCCGTTCTGCGCCGCGCTCGCCATGTACAATTCCTCCGCACCTACAGCCGTTGCTCGACAGGAGTTACGCACGCTGAAACCGATTTGTTCCGTTGCAGTGTGCTGCCGCATCCTATGAACTGCCGTGAAACCAGCGAAACCAGTGAAACCAATCGTGGACAATCAAACACCTTCGAATCTTCCGATTGCCGATAACAAGGAACGCGATCCTGTCTGCGGGATGAGTGTTGATCCCATTCGGGCGAAAAATCGCCTTACCCAAAATGGATGTGAATATTGTTTCTGTTCGCCAGGATGTTTGAAGAAATATCAGGATTCGCCGGAAAAGTACCTGAAAGGTCAGACGAACCCGCCTATCGCATCGGCTCAGTCGAGTGCACGATCGCCCGTGACTGGAAAACAACCAGCGCCGCCCCGAAATGCCACCTACGTTTGCCCAATGGACCCTGGTGTCACTGCATCCCGTCCCGGACCGTGCCCCAAGTGCGGCATGGCCCTCGAACCGCTTCTGCCTGCGTCCTCAGCCGCTGTGGAATATACCTGCTCGATGCATCCCCAAATTGTGCGGCCGGCGCCGGGAGCGTGCCCGATATGCGGGATGGCATTGGAGCTGCAAACTCCCAGCGCTGCCGCGGGAGAAAATCCCGAGCTCCGCGACATGGCGCGCCGCTTTTGGATCGCCGCCGCGTTGGCTGTTCCGGTGATGATTCTGGGCATGTCCGGGATGATGCTGGAGCGGGCCGCTGGGCGTCTGCTCCCAGGACGCGCAACCACCTGGCTGGAATTGCTGCTGACTACCCCGTGCGTTCTGTGGGCTGGATGGCCGTTGCTGCAGCGCGGCTGGCAGTCGGTAAAAAATCGCAGCCTGAACATGTTTACGCTGATCGGCCTGGGCGTCGGCGTCGCCTACCTCTATAGCGTCGTAGCCACGGTCTTCCCGGGGATTTTTCCCGCCACATTTCGCGGGCCGGATGGCGTTGTTCCCGTTTACTTTGAAGCTGCCGCAGCAATCACCGCTCTTGTGCTCTTCGGTCAGGTGTTGGAATTGCGCGCCCGCAGCCAAACCTCCGGCGCCATCCGCGCTTTGCTGGCTCTTGCACCGCGCACCGCGCGTCGTATCTCCTCTGACGGCCGCGAGGAGGATGTCTCGCTCGACCTCATCCAGCGCGGCAATTCGCTGCGCGTTCGCCCCGGCGAGAAAGTTCCCGTGGATGGCGTGGTAACTTCGGGCGCGAGCAGCGTGGACGAATCCATGCTGACCGGCGAGCCCATCCCTGTGGAAAAGACCGCGGGAGACGCACTCACGGGAGGAACTCTGAACGGCACGGGCGGCTTTGTAATGCGCGTGGCACGCGTGGGCCCGGAAACCATGCTCTCGCAGATCGTCCAGATGGTAACCAAGGCGCAGCGCAGCCGCGCGCCCATTCAGCGTCTGGCCGATAGGGTGGCCGGATATTTCGTTCCCGCGGTAATCACGGTGGCGATCCTTACCTTCGCGCTTTGGGCCGCTCTTGGACCCGCGCCGAAGTTTGCTCACGCCCTGGTGAATGCCGTCGCGGTGCTGATCATCGCCTGCCCTTGCGCCCTGGGCCTGGCCACGCCCATGGCCATCATGGTCGGCACAGGACGTGGGGCCACCGCCGGCGTCTTGGTCCGCGACGCGCAAGCTCTCGAAATCCTTGAAAAAGTGGATACCCTCGTGGTGGATAAGACCGGTACTCTTACTGAAGGCAAGCCGCGATTGGTTGGCGTGAAAATCGGTGACGGGTTTGAAAAAAACAACGTGTTGGAGTTGGCCGCAGCCATTGAGAAGGCCAGCGAACATCCGCTCGCCTCTGCCGTCCTCGCTGGAGCAGCGGCGGAAGGCGTAAATCTGGACGCGTTACCGGTAGCGGAAAAGTTTGAGGCGCGTCCCGGCATGGGCGTCCTCGCGCGAATCGCCGATCGCAACATCGCCCTGGGCAATGCCGCGTTCATGACCACCGTCGGCGCAACGGCCTCCGATTGGGACGCGCGCGCCAACGATTTGCGCCGTGAAGGGCAAACCTTGCTCTATCTTGCCGTGGACGGGAAAATTGCCGGCTTGCTTGGCGTTGCGGACACCATTAAGGCGTCGGCTATCGAAGCCATCTCCTCCCTGAAAAAAGAGGGTCTCAGAATCGTCATGCTCACTGGAGACGCTCGCGCCAGCGCAGAAGTGATCGCGCGCCAACTGGGCATTGACGAAATCATAGCGGGAGTTCTACCCCAGGCGAAAGGGGAAGCTGTTCGCAGCCTCCAGCAGGAGGGACATAGCGTGGCTATGGCCGGCGATGGTATCAATGACGCGCCCGCGTTGGCTCAAGCCGAAGTGGGCATCGCCATGGGAGCGGGCACAGAGCGCTACAGCCGCGCAGCGGACATCTCGCGGGCACGTCAGGACGCCTTCTCCGCGACATCNNAGTGCCGGCATCACTTTGCTCAAGGGCGATTTGCGCGGGATTGTTCGCGCCCGCAAACTCAGTCGCGCGGTCATGCGCACCATCCGTCAGAATCTGTGGTTTGCTTTTGGTTATAACCTGCTGGGTGTGCCCATCGCCGCGGGCGCGTTGTATCCATTTTTCGGCTTGCTTCTAAGCCCCATCCTCGCCAGCGCCGCCATGATTTTTAGCTCTGTCTCCGTCATCGCCAATTCCCTCCGACTCCGGGGCGCGGCCCTCTGATTGCGTGAAACGCGACTCGAGCAGAAGCGGAGGAGAGAAAATATTTTCGTCGGTGCGGATTGGGCGCATAAGGTAGCGTTCATCCGCAGTGGGACGGATTGAAGAGGGCATCGGGTGAATAAGTTATAGTGGTACAGTTTTCGGCGGTCTGACTAGGTGAGCGTCTAAAAGGGGAAAATAATGAAAATCGCGGCCATGATCGCACGAATTTTGCTTGGATTGGTTTTTCTTGTGTTTGGGCTAAATGGTTTTTTGCACTTCATTCCGATGGGACCGCTCCCGTCAGGGCCGGGGGGACAATTCCTGGGTGCGCTCATAGCGTCACACTATGTGCAAGTGGTAGCGGCCATTCAGGTGGCGGGGGCGATACTTATGCTGGTGAACCGGTATGTGCCATTGGGTCTCGTGCTGTTAGGACCTGTGATTCTGAACATCTTCTTCTTTCATCTACTGATGGCGCCAAAGGGACTGCCGTTGGCGCTGGTCGTCGTCATTTTGTGGGGAATCGTGGCGTTACATCACCGGCAAGCTCTCTCGGGGATATTCGCAAAGGGTCCCGCATAGTCCCGGCAGGTATTCGCCGAATGGAATACCCGGGGTACCATATTACCGGGTGCCACATCTCGTCTATACAAGCAAAGGCCACCCGGAGCGATTCAGGAGGACTTTTGTATTTTCTGACAATCCTACTGTTGGACTGTCCTGGAGGTCGCTACTTCCTTCTCTTGACCCTCGCCCACCGAGCTTTCTGAGCCGCGGCGATTTTAGCCCTGGCTTGGGAAGGAATGGTAAATTTCTTCACGACTGGTCCGGGTTTGGCGGCCAGGGCATTTTGTTCCTTTGTTTTTGCCCACCATACTCTTTGAGCAGCCGCGATCCGGGCGCGCGATTCGGGGGACATGGTTTGCCTTCCGCCTCTTGGGGAAGTCTTTGCAACCTTGGTGAGGCGGATAATAGCGTGGCCCAGGTCGCCGCCAAGGGCTTCAATCGCACGGTTAAGTTTGTTTCGCTCGGAAACCAACAAGGCAAGAATATCGGACATAGTATCCTCCTACGGAGAGCCTATTCCGGTTGGAAGTCCAGGGCAAGCTCGTATTCTCACAGCAATTTGCCGGTGGGAGGACCGGATTCAGAAAAAGGAAGCGATCCCAGCCGCTATCGTATCCGGCGGGAATCGCTCCGCGATGTAAACGGGAATGCCTACTTCACGAGTGGAATCCCCGTGATTGGTGTCTATAGAAATGGGGGACGGGGCCTGTGCGGCATGCAATCAGAGGGGCTGTTATGCTAGTGATGGCAATGATCCTGCTGGCAAACGTCGTAATCGCGCAGGAAAACCCAAGTAAGCAGGCCGGGACGCTTTTCGAATTGGCAAATCAAGAGCGGGCGAATCGAGGGTTGCCCAAGCTGAGTTGGGACGAAGCGCTGGCTGTCGCAGCGCAAAAACACGCGGAGCGCATGGCACAGGCGGATTTACTGTCCCATCAAATTGCCGGTGAACCTGATCTCGACACTCGCGGCGTGGATGCCGGAGCGCATTTCAGCCTTATTGCGGAGAACGTCGCCGAAGGTCCCGATGTGGAAAGCATCCATGCAAGNNTGGATGCAATCCAAGCCGCACCTGGAGAATTTGCTCAATCCACAGGTGGATTCCGTGGGCATCGCCGTCAGCGAAAGTGCGGGCCAACTTTTCGCTGTCCAGGACTTTTCAAAGTGCGTGCCCAACCTAAGCATGGCACAACAGGAAGAGCAGTTTGGCGCGCTTCTCCTTGCACGCGGGTTGCGGCTGCTCACCAACTCCAGCGATGCGGAGCAAGCGTGCAAGACCAGCCGTGTGGATAAAGTCTGGAAGCGGCCACAGGCGATGGTGTGGTTTGAGACTACGAACTTGGGGAGCCTTCCAGCCTCTTTGGAAAAGAGAATTCGATTCGGACACTATGAGTCGGCGACGGTCGGCGCGTGCCTCTCGAACTCAACTCCAGGATTTGCGGCATACCGCATTGCGGTGCTGCTGTATTAATGACTTCAGGCCGGTGCGAATTAGAGCCGAGATATGCAAAGCCTATCCCACTGGAGCCGCAGGTCGCCTTCCGAGTTTCCACTCTTGCCCCGCTGTGGTTCCATCGCCGTGATTACCGTCCTCAGCCCTTCGGGACTGTTGTTTGTTTCCGGCTCCACGGTCACGTTGTAGTTAAGTTCAAATTCGCCGCCAAGCTGCACGGTGATGGTGGTTGCGCCGTCCGTTAATGGCGTGATTATGGCGTAGGTCCCATTGCCGCCAGGCGCCACAATCAACTACGAAGAAGCTGACAGCGTGATCGGAACGCT
>PKXT01000316.1:976-4104 GCA_003133505.1 Acidobacteriota bacterium | reverse complement strand
TAGAGCCAGTCGCCCGCCAGCACGCTCATTTGATTGCCCCAGCGGGCATTCGCACTCGAACGTCCTCGCCGGGTTTGCGCGCTGTCTATGACATCGTCATGGATTAGCGTGGCGCTGTGAATGAGCTCCACCACCGCGCCCAGGCGAATGGCCGCATCTCCCATCTGCCCACTGCTTCGCGCGGCCAGCATCAGCAGCGCGGGACGCAAACGTTTTCCTCCGCCTTCCTGCAGATACGCGCCAATTTCAGCCACCGGCTGAATCGCCATACCCGTCTGTGCCGCGATTTCCCGCTCCACCCGGAGCAGGTCATGGCGAACAAGATCGAAAATTTCCTTCACTGTCAGGACGGAAATGGCTGGGCCTCGTTTAACTGCTGTCTTCGGGGGACATACTCGCGGACATGCCGAACAGACGCCTGAAATTGGCGCTGGTGGCCGTTGCCGCTTCATCCACTGCCAAGTTTCTCACACTCGCCAGCGCGTGCGCCACTTCGAGTACGAATGCCGGCTCGTTCCGCTTGCCCCTTCGGCCCTGGGGCGACAGAAACGGCGAATCCGTCTCAATCAGCATCTGGTCGAGCGGCAACTTGGCAGCGACTTGGCGCAGCGCTCCACTTTTTGGATATGTCAGATTGCCTGCGAACGACACCAGGAAGCCCATGTCCAGCCCACGGCGCGCATGTTGTTCCGTTCCGGTAAAGCAGTGGAGTATGCCGCCAATGCCGGTCGGCTTCCACATCTCTTCCAAAATGGGCAGGCAGTCGTCCCATGCATCGCGGCAGTGGATAATTATCGGGAGTTCGGCTTCACGCGCAAGTTCAACCTGCCGCCGAAACACGCGCTGTTGCACTTCACGCGGCGGCTCGTCATAATGGTAATCCAGTCCAATTTCGCCCCAGGCAATCACCTTCGGATGTCGCGCCAACTCGCGCATTTCGTCAAAATGCGCCGGGGAGGCCTGGTGCGCAGCATCGGGGTGAATGCCAATGCTGGCGTAGATCCAGTCGTACTTTTCCGCGAAAGGCAACGCCGCACGCAACTGATGCGGCCCTTCTCCAATGCCGATGGCCAGGATGGTCTTTACGCCAACCTTTCGCGCGCGCGTCAGCATCTCGTCCCGATCCGCATCGAACTGCGCAAAATCCAGGTGGGCGTGCGAATCAACCAAGTCCAGCGGCGGATTTATGACAGCGTCCGTGGGCGACTGATCCCCGGTGGGCACTGTTATTTCAGCCGCGTCCCGGCTGGCACATCTTCCGCGAACGTGCACAGCACAGGCTTCCCTTCGGCCCCCCCCGACGCCGCCAGAATCATGCCGTTCGATTCCACACCGCGCAGTTTTCGCGGATTCAAATTTGCCACAACTACGACGCGGCGGCCCACCAAATCTTCCGGCTTATAAGCCTCCGCAATTCCGGCAACCACCTGGCGCACTTCCGTGCCGATGTCCACCATGACTTTTAGCAGCTTATCCGCGCCGGCCACCTTTTCAGCGGACTGTACGACCCCCACGCGCATTTCCACTTTGGTGAAGTCGTCAATTCCGATCTTCACCGGACTTGCGGGGGCTGCCTGCGTCGCTCCCGTGGGCGTTGTGCCGGCACCTGACGTGCCAGCACCTGGGGCGCTCGCGGTNNCCTGTGTGGCGCTGGGTGGCTTTTGTTCCGCCGCCGCGCTTCCTGCTTTTGCGGCCTGATTCATTTCCTGTTC
The DNA here is from genome assembly GCA_003133505.1 of Acidobacteriota bacterium. Classification (GTDB taxonomy): domain Bacteria; phylum Acidobacteriota; class Terriglobia; order Acidiferrales; family UBA7541; genus PALSA-278. The sequence continues at coordinate 2,392 of PKXT01000316.1, read as the reverse complement.
CATCGCTTCCATCCTTTCGAACGCTTCTTTGTGATCCACTCGTGGAAATACGGGTGCGAACTCGCCAATCTTTGTGCCTGACGTCAGGCCGCCCCAAGCTAACGCGTCCAGCCGCTGCGATTCAATAGCGCCCGGCAATCCAAGCTGCCGCCAAATCGTCTGGGTAGACTGCGGAATCACCGGATGCGCCAGGACCACGACAAACCGGAGCGCCTCCGCCGCGTTATATAGCACGCTGGCGAGATGCTTTCGCTCTTCGGGGACTTCCGCCAGCTTCCACGGCTTTTCATTGGTGAGGTAGTTATCCACCAAGGAGATAATCTGCCAGATGTGTTGCAGCGCGGCCGAAAAGCTATAGGACTCGTACGCATCTAATACAATCTGGCTTTCCGCGGCACATGCCGATTTGAGCGGATTATCAATTTCAGAGCTTCTTTCAGGAATCTCGCCGCCGAAATATTTCTCAATCATGGTCAGGGTGCGGGACGCCAAATTGCCCAAGCCATTGGCCAGATCGCTGTTGTAGCGAGTGAGCAGCGTGTCGCGTGTGTAATTCCCGTCCTGCCCGAATACCATGTCGCGCAGAAGAAAATACCGCAGCGCGTCGATACCCAGCACGCGCGCCGCGGGCTGCGGATGCTGCATGTTCCCGCGCGATTTCGACATTTTCTCTTCCTGAAAAAGCCACCAGCCATGCGCAAAGATTTTCTTCGGCAGCGGCTCGCCCGCCGCCAGCAAAAACGCGGGCCAGTACACCGCATGAAACCGCAAAATCTCCTTGCCAATCAGATGCAAATCCGCGGGCCAGTAATGCTCCCATTGCAATTCGTCATCGCCGTAGCCGATGCCGGTCATGTAGCTGGCGAGCGCGTCATACCAGACATAGAAAACGTGCCTGTCGTCGCCCGGCCACGGAATTCCCCATTTTACCGACGTGCGACTGACCGAAAGATCGCGCAAGCCTCCGCGCACGAAAGCCATCACTTCATTTCGACGCGCCTCCGGCTGGATGAAATCGGGGTGCTTCTCGTAAAGCTCTATCAGCCGTTCCTGAAAAACCGAAAGCTTGAAATAATAGTTTTCCTCGCGAACCAGCTCGGTCGGCCGGTGACATTCAGGACACAGGTTGCCCGGCAGCGGCTCATCCACATACATTTCGTCGAAAACGCAATATTGGCCTTCGTAATGCCCTTTATAGACGTAGCCATTGTCGCGCGCCTGCTCCAGCAGCCGCCGCACGGCGTGTTCGTGGGCATCGTCAGTCGTCCGCACGAAACGATCGATCTGTAATCCCAGTTCGTTCCATAGGCGCCGGTATTCGCCGGAAATCCGGTCGACGTAGGCCTGCGGAGTCACCCGCGCGACCTTTGCCGCCCGCTCGACTTTTTGCCCATGCTCGTCCGTGCCCGTCAATAA
>PKXT01000316.1:287-960 GCA_003133505.1 Acidobacteriota bacterium | reverse complement strand
GTGGTGCGCCGGTTGTGAGGGTGAATCGGCTCGCGCCTTTTCCGGTATATGTGCTCTGTTTTCCATTCTCTGAGGCGATCCGTGACTTATGGTTACTTATTCTGCCGCCTATGAAAAGCTCGAAATGCTTCGGCCATCACTTGTTTCAGCGGGACGTTTTTCTCGCGCGCGATCCGGCTGCAATCTTCATACTCCGGAGCGACGTTGAGCACCTCATCGCCCTGCCGCGCGATTTTTACTTCCACAGCACCCCACGGCGTTGAAACTGTCACTGCCTCGCGCTCCAGCGTCCGCCGCCGGACATCGTTCATGCGAACGCCAATCGTCGTCGTCTCCTGCAGCATCATCTCCGCCAGCCGGTCGCGCAATCCACGCTCGCACAGCACCGTCACCATCATCCCGGGACGCCCTTTCTTCATCTGCACTGGAGTGGCAAAAACGTCCAGCGCTCCCGCCGCCAGCGCACGTTCCGCGAAGTATCCGTAAATCTGCGGGTTCATATCATCTACGTTCGCTTCCAGCACCGTGATTGGCGCTTCCCATTCCGCGCCGGCATCGCTGCGGATTCCCGCTGGCGCGCCCTCTTCAACAGCTTCGCCTGCAGAGCCCTCAGCGGTTTCCCCAACAAAGACTCGCAGCACATTGGCCTGTTCTTTCGGGTCCGCCGTGCCTG
>PKXT01000316.1:0-244 GCA_003133505.1 Acidobacteriota bacterium | reverse complement strand
GCATTCCGTGCGACGTTTGCACACGTCCCCCACCCACATTAAGCGGCGAGCATAATACCTCGACATCTAGCGCCTCGAATCCAATCGCCGCGCCGACAATATCCACAATGGAATCCACCGCGCCCACTTCGTGAAAATGTATGCGCTCCACCGGCACGCCGTGAACACCCGCCTCGGCCTCGCCCAGCCGTGTGAAAATTCGCGTCGCACGATCCGTAACACCCGGTGCAAATCCAGCCGCCGC
>PKXT01000306.1 GCA_003133505.1 Acidobacteriota bacterium | reverse complement strand
GCGAAAAAACGATCATGCGGGAGTCGCCTGGTCGCAAAACGCCATCTCCGGCGACCACCGCGAATATCTGGCCCTGGGAGGCCTGGGATTCTTGCTGGGTGATGGGGCGCTGGATTACGCGCGCGAAGAAATCGTGGAGGCTTACTACACCGCGCACGTGTGGCGAGGCGCGTTTGCGTCGTTTGACTTGCAGCGCATCTGGAATCCCGGTTACAACCAGGCGCGAGGGCCAATCGTCGTTCCGACGCTGCGCGCACACGTTGATTTCTGAGCGCCACCACTGAGCCACACCATCCCACTCCAGGGCAGCACCTGGAAGCGCCCACTGCCGGAAAGGCTTTTCCGAGTCGTTACGACCCGGACTTTACCGGCAGAGGCGCCGACAGGCATATCCACGGTGATTTCGGGGTCTCTGCCTAAAGCAGAAAGACAGCAGTCATCATCGCCCGGTTGATCTTCCCCCACGAGCGATCTTCTTGATTTTTCGCGTACCGGTAGAACCCGACTCCGGTTGCTTGCGCCCATGCACGACAGTTCGTATACTGGCGCGCGTTGCCGAAAACGAGATGCAGACGCCGCACTGTCGTGGGGATAGACCGTCAGGGAGAGATTTCATGTCCACCTTTTTGCCAAAAAATGAGCTTAACCCATACGAATGCGCGGAAGCGCGCTTTGAGGTTGCCGCCCGGAAGCTGGGACTGGAAGAGGGGCTGTATCGCTATCTGCGCTACCCCAGCAAGGAAATTACCGTTTACATCCCCATCCGCATGGATAGTGGACATCTGGAAATTTTCACCGGCTATCGCGTCCACCATTCCACGGTGCGAGGGCCCGGCAAAGGAGGAATTCGGTTCTCTCCTGACGTGACCCTTGATGAAGTTCGCGCTCTGGCGTCCTGGATGACCTGGAAATGCGCGGTAGTGGACATTCCGTTCGGCGGAGCCAAGGGCGGAGTCATCTGCGATCCCACCAAACTTTCCCAGCGGGAGTTGGAAAAAATCACCCGCCGCTATACGGCAGAGCTGGTGGACTGGTTCGGGCCGGAGCGTGACGTACCCGCGCCGGACGTTGGCACCAATGATCAAATAATGGCGTGGATCATGGATACCTATTCGATGCACATGCGCCACACCGTTACATCGGTGGTAACGGGAAAGCCTTTGGAGTTGGGCGGCTCGCGAGGGCGGCGTGAGGCCACAGGGCGCGGAGTGATGATGGTGTGCAANNGCTGCCGCGTGGTGATCCAGGGATTTGGCAACGTCGGCTCGATGGCTGCGATGCTGATGCATGAAGCCGGATACAAAATTACCGGATTGGCGGACATTCATGGAGGGCTCTACAACGAAAACGGTTTTGACGTGCCTCAAGTTATTGACTGGGTTTATAAACAGCGGCGCCCATTGCCTGAATTTCCGGCGGGAGGCACGAAGCTCTCCGCACAGGATATCGTTTTTCAACCATGCGACATTCTGATTCCGGCGGCCATTGAAAACCAGATCACCAGTACAAACGTGGAGAGAGTGCAGACACGCATTTTGTGCGAAGGCGCGAACGGCCCCACTACACCACAAGCTGATGCTGTACTGGATTCTCGCGGTGTGTTCATCATTCCCGATATTCTTGCCAATGCCGGCGGCGTTACCGTCAGCTATTTCGAATGGGNNGGGTGCAGGACCGCCAGGGCTTTTTCTGGCGCGAAAGCGAAGTGAACGAACGCCTGCAGGACGTGATGGACCACAGTTTCGAGGAAGTGGTCCGATACGCTGAAACGCATTCGGTGAACAACCGCATAGCAGCCTACATGCTGGCAATTGATCGCGTGGGCACGGCTTTAAAACTGCGCGGAATTTACGCCTAGCGGATCTGATGCGGCTCGCGATCCGATCGGGAATCGCGCTGGCTGGAATGGTAATCGGCGTAATAATCCTGGCAGCAGTCCAAGCGCCGAATATTCCCCAGTCGGCATTGGCTTTTTCGTCCGAACCAATTTCGTCTAAGACAGTCTATCCGACGCCTCAACGCGATAGCCTCCAGCAGTCCCCCTCAAGTGATCAAGGCACTACAGAAGTAGTTGCCACCCTAGCAACCGGCCGCGTCTACATTCTCATCGCAAAAAGTGGAATTATCGTGGGAGTAGCTGGCACGCCTGTGGAGTCTGGCTCCCTTCCTCCGCGGATTGTTCAACTGGCGGACCGGAAGCTTGGCGTGCTAATGGGCGCAGTGGAATGGAAGGACCCAGATTCTGGGCGGCAAATCGCTTCGTTTGCTGATGAGCTTTCACTGCTGCATCCACTATCTGGCGCGGCACCTCCACAACTAAACCGGGAAGCCACGGGAGGTGTGGCGGCGGATATTGAGGGGATGGGACTTGGCGTTTTCGAGCGACTAAGGACACTTGCGGAAATGCTTCATGAGCCACTCCAAGGGGGGACCGGGCAATCGGTGCTGCAAATCATTCTCGCCGACTACCTGGAGGACTATGGGCCGGAAATCTGGACGTTGGATTATTCGTTCGCGCAGGGGGAAATGCGCACGGGTTCGGGTTATTTGGAAACTCACGCAAACCGGCCGCGATACACACAATTGTGGCCTCCTGAAAAAGGCCAGCCGCACTCTTTATTGGCTCTTGGTTACCCAACAGCGCAGGGAGGGGCGGGAGGAGAAGCTGAACTGATGCGTGGAGCGGACGCCGCGCATGGTCAGCCTGCTGTCGCGGAAGTAAAGCAGGCAATACTCGCGGGAGATACCCGCAAAGTGGACGCGAATGACGCGGTAGCGTTTATGCGCGCGACACTTACGTCTTCTGGCGAGCCGGGAAATTTCGCAATCGCGGCAATCGGCGAGAAAACTGGATTTGCCTGGGTAGTCAAGCAATCCTTACCGGCAGGCTCCCAGAAGCAGCGGCCTCCCGGCGCGCCGACGCTGACAAAGCCGTAGTCAGGCGGAATTGGCACATGGCGCTTAGAAAAGGGGGCCTACTTTTCAGCGGCGAGCTTTTCCTGTAAACGCGCGTTTTTCTCAGCAACCGACTTGGCCAACTTTTCCTTGTGCGTGATTAGTTTTGGGCGCATGGCGGGATCCCCCGCAGCGATAATCTGGGCCGCGAGAATTGCGGCATTTACGGCGCCGGCCTTGTCAATCGCCATGGTAGCAACTGGGATGCCGCTGGGCATTTGTACAGTGGCAAGCAATGCATCCAACCCGTTGAGGGCGCTGGTAGCCAAGGGAACTCCAATCACAGGCAGTATGGTGACGGCCGCAACAACTCCGGCCAAGTGGGCGGCGCCGCCCGCCCCGACGATAATGCACCGGAGGCCGCGCTCCGCGGCCGCGGAAGCATATTCATGGGTGCGCGTCGGCGTGCGATGCGCAGACATGACCTCCATTTCATAGGGAATGCCGAAGCTGTCGAGCGTCAGGCCAACTTCTGCCATCACGGGCAGGTCCGTGTCGGATCCCATGATGACACCCACCAGCGGCCTCGCCTGCTGAGACTTGTCTGCCATTCGCCTCGCTCCTATTTTACAATTTCAATCGTGTCGCCCCGCCGAACAGGGCCCGCTTCCACTACACGGCAGAGCCATCCGCGCTGGCCGGCAAGTTCCTGCTGCAAACCCTGACGAATTTCATCCATGCGTGGGCAGGCATCACATCGCAAAGTCACTTCCAGCAAGCTTTGGCCAATGCGAAGCTGAACACCAGGCTCGAGGCGGCGCATATCAAAACGGCGAGTAGTGATGTTTTCCTTCACTTGCCCGGGATTCACGCCGAGCTCTTCCAGTGTTTCAATATCCATTAAAGAAACCTGGCGGCGACTATGGGGCCGCCCATGGATGCAATGTCGGAAACCCTTATTCTCTATGGCATCCGCACATTCAACCTCTGCCATGGGCATGCGATGAACTTTGCAGAGAAACAGGTGGGCGACCTCAGCCACGATCCCCTCCTAGCGTTGTGGATCCCCTATCCTTCCCGATGTCGGTACGATAGTGCGCGCCAGAAAAAGAAATTAGACGCACGGCATCATAGCATCGCGCGCCAGCGGATACGAGAGAATTATCCGCGCATGAGACTGTCAAGACGCGGCCCCCGGAGGTGTAATAGTCATCGCCATCACGGCGCGTTCCGGCGTGAAAAATGGTGATGCCGGGCAGCGCAGCGGCTTGGGCCAATCCTTCAATGCGATCACCCGTTCGCGGCCCCCCAGGGTAACCCTCGGCAGCCATCACGACGCAGACGCCAGCTCCCGGGTACCAGCGAAGCGATTGTGGGTCCAACCTCCCCGCTGCTGCCTGCGCGAGGACGTCCGCCAAATCAAAATCCATCCGCATCACCAAAGCCTGCGTTTCGGGATCACCCAGCCGGACATTAAATTCGAGAACTTTCGGGCCGTTGGCGGTGAGCATAATTCCGAAGTATAAAAAACCCCGATAGGGGCGTCCTTCTTGCGCCAGCCCCGCAATTGTAGGGTGAACAATTTCACGGAGAATGCGCTGTTCCAACTCGGGTGGTAGCCATCCTTCTAAGGAAAATGCGCCCATGCCACCGGTATTTGGACCCGTGTCTTCGTCACCTACGCGCTTGTAGTCGTGCGCTGGAGCAAGCGGGGAAATGCGTTCCCCGTCCGTAATCACGATGTAGGAGATTTCCCGGCCGGCTAATCCCTCCTCGAATAGCACCTGCCGGCCTGCATCACCGAACTCGCGCTGCTCCATTAGGCGTTCGATAAATGCAGTGGCGCTATCGGGCGACGAAGTAACCAACACACCCTTTCCAGCAGCCAGTCCATCGGCTTTAATTACCAGGGGCCAATCCGCGGAGCATAAAGCCGTGTAAGCATCCACGGCATTGTCGTACACTCCATATGCGCCAGCCGTCGGAATGTTGTGGCGCTCCATGAACTGCTTGGCGAAGACTTTGCTGCCTTCAAGTTCGGCGGCGCGCTGGCTTGGACCGACAACGGGAAGATTGCGGTGAGTGAGCTCATCGGCAAGGCCTTGGGTCAAAGGCAGCTCAGGACCAATAATGGTGAGATCCGGACGAAGCCTCTCGGCAATCGCCAATAAGGAGAGAACATCATCAGCCCGCGATCCGAGACATTCAACATCGGCGGAAATGCCGCTATTGCCGGGAGTACACCAAATTTTATCTACCAGAGGGCTTTGGCGAAGCTTCCAAATGAGCGCATGTTCCCTGCCGCCGCCGCCAACCACAAGTATTTTCATCGTGACGGCAAGATACGGCGGCATGCATATGCCTGTCAACCTCCAAGGACGGTGTCCCGTGAGGCGCGATGTTCCGCGTGTTTTGAGCAGAGTGGGCAACACAATTACGATTCAAGTATAAACAACTACAATAGTAGTATTTTATTGGGATGAGATCCGCAAATGACCTTAGAAATTGGCTATCTCCGTACGGCGTTGAACCTTCGGAAGATAAGATCACCCAATTCATGAAATATCTGGACCTTCTGCTGCTATGGAATCGTCGTATGTCACTGACTTCATTGATAGATGCAAAGGAAATAGTTCAGGTATTGTTTGGGGAAAGCGTCGCGGTGATTCCTATGCTAGGCATCCGAGGTGGTCGGCTGGCCGACGTTGGTTCGGGAGCGGGTTTCCCTGGGCTGCCTCTGAAAATAATGGTCCCTGAGCTTAAGCTCACACTCATTGAGCCAAATCTAAAGAAGTCCGTTTTTCTCGAGGAAGTATCACGAAGGTTGGGAATGGCAAACGTAGATGTGGCTCGGATGCGTTTGAATAGAATGGAGACTCAGTCGGATGGTTACGACTGGGTCACTAGCCGGGCGCTGGCGGAACGGGACCAGATTTTACAGTTTTGTGGGAGATCGTTATGTCCCGACGGAAAAGTTGTGCTGTGGGTGGGAGAGGAGGAGGCTGGAAAACTTGAAGAAAATAGAGCTTGGCGGTGGGATAGGATCCATAGAATTCCCAAAACTGATCAAAGAATAATCGTGGCAGGCAAAATCGTCCGGTAAGCCACATTGTAAGTCTGTCATGTCAACTTATGTTCCACGTGGAATCAAGATCTCGAAGCATGATTGTTCCACGTGAAACACATTGTAAAGCCAGTCTCATTTCTGTTAAATTGCGTGTGGGGTGGACCTAGGTGGGACGAGTAATCGCTATTGCCAATCAGAAGGGTGGCGTAGGCAAGACCACCACGGCCATAAACCTAGGAGCTTCCCTCGGAAGTTTAGGGAAAAAATGCCTTCTAATTGACTCCGATTCTCAGGCTAATGCAACGTCTGCCTTGGGATTCCCCAGGGATCCATTACGCCGAACTCTCTACCACAGCCTAATCCTCGGGGAATCCGTAGGGTCAATGATCCTAAAGACTGCAAGCCATGGATTGGACTTACTGCCCTCCGACAAGAATCTTGTAGGTGCGGCTGTGGAACTAGTTCCGATGGAAAACCGAGAGTATCGGTTAAAAGCTGCACTAGCGGCCGACATCCAAAATTACGACTATATTCTGATTGACTGCCCTCCAGCTTTGGATTTACTTACAGTAAATGCGCTGGCGGCCAGCGAATCAATATTGGTTCCGATACAATGCGAATATCTTGCTCTAGAGGGAGTTTCCGAACTACTGGACACGCTGATGCGATTGCGCCGAGCGTTGAATCCGGAGCTGAGGATTGAAGGCATTGTGCTTACCATGTATGACGAGCGAACCACGCTCTCCCGCCAAGTGGCTTCAGACCTCAGAAACTTCTTTGGAGCCCAAGTCTTCGAATCGGTGATTCCGCGGAATGTCCGCTTAGCAGAGGCACCCAGCTATGGAAAGCCAGTTCTAGCTTATGATCCGCGAAGCCGAGGTGCCGAAAGCTATATTGCACTCGCAAAGGAGATAATAGCTAATGACGAGAAACGCGTTGGGAAAGGGTTTGAGCGCCCTGATTCGGGAGCCTGAGAATATAATCGAGGAGAAGACATCGTCGGCAACTGAAGCCAAGATTTATGGACAGGAGACAATTCACCTTATTGACATTGAAAACATAGATCCCAATCCAGTACAGCCGCGCTCGCGATTTGATAACCAGGCGCTTGATGATCTCGCGGCGTCCATTCGTGCAAATGGGATTATCCAACCACTCCTCCTAATGGCGAAGGGCGACCGATTTCAATTGGTCGCCGGCGAGCGGCGTTGGCGGGCAGCGCAAAGAGCGGGCTTACGGAAAATTCCTGCGGTTGTGCGGAATTTAACCGAGGAACAGGTATTAGAAATAGCACTGGTGGAAAATCTACAGCGCGAAGATCTCAATCCTATTGAACAGGCTGCGGCATTCGAAAGGCTGATTCGGCAATTCCACTTCACCCAGGAGAAAATCGCGGAAAAGACTGGAAAGGACCGGGCAACGGTAGCCAATGCGCTGCGCCTGTTGAAGCTCGAAGGTCCGATCCAAGAGATGCTTTCCGCGGGAAGTATCAGCGCGGGGCACGCGCGTACACTGCTGGCAGTTGAAGATAGCACCATGCGAATGACCTTGGCGAAAAAAGCTGCTCGTGGCGTGCTAACCGTTCGGCAGCTTGAACGGTTCACGACAAAGAAGCGAATGTCGAAAGAAACCACGGCGGAGCCAGCATTAGACGCCAATACCCTAGCAGCGGTCGAAGATCTGCAGCGCATACTAGGTACCAAAGTCACCCTACGCCTAAAGACAAGCAAGCAACCAGGAATAATCTCCATTGAATATTACGATGATGCGCAACTGGTGAATCTTTATGAGAGACTTGCTGGAAAATAACTACAATTGTAGTATTAATTGTAAATTACGATGACAAATAAACTTTTGGCGCGATTTGCGGAAGATGAGTTCGATTGGTGCGGCCTGATTGAAAAAGGCGTACGGTTAGAAGGCATATTGCATCTTGAGAGCACTTTTCGGATCGATGGGTGGGTGAAGGGCGCCATTTTTTCCAAGGCCAAATTGATCCTGGCGGAAAACTCTGTCGTCGACGGTGAAGTTCGCGCAGTGCACGTTACGATCGCGGGAAAAGTGATGGGCAAGCTTTATGCTTCAGAGCAGGTCGAGATATTGGGGAGTGGCCGTGTGACCGGTGACATTTATACTGGGCACCTGCAAATCGAAGCGGGCGGCGTCTTGGATGGTGTCTGCTATGTGCCTGCGATCTCCGAAAACGAAACCGCGATAGCAATACCTATGAAGCCGGTGTTTGACGAATAGTGCGCCGCGGTTTCAATGAAGCATCTGCGCGATTGGTTATTGTGTCTCTTCCGCACCGCCTGGCGCCGCGCATACTAACGTCTTTGAAGGACCAATAATTCGCACGGTAGGAGATTGGCATGGCGCTCCCACACAATTTAACGGCAGCGGCGAAAGCGGGTGGGTGCGCGTCGAAACTCAGCCCGGGCCTACTGGATTCGGTGCTGAGAAAGCTGCCGGCTTCCGCGGATCCGAACTTGCTGGTTGGCTTTTCCACCAGCGATGATGCCGGCGTCTATCGGATTGCAGAAGGTTTGGCGCTAGTGCAGACAGTGGATTTTTTCACACCGATCGTGGACGATCCATTCACCTACGGCCAGATTGCTGCGGCCAATGCGTTAAGCGACGTCTACGCGATGGGCGGCANNTCTTTCAATTGTTGCATTTCCAGGATCGGGCGAGCCAGAAATCCTGGAACAGATTCTTCGCGGCGGCCTTTCCAAAATGGATGAAGCGGGATGCGCTGTAGTGGGCGGTCACTCGGTGCGCGATGAGGAACTGAAGTTTGGTTACGCGGTGACGGGATTGATTGATCCGCGGCGCATTTGGCGAAACGTGGGCGCGAAACCGGGGGATGCGCTGCTATTTACGAAAGCACTTGGCACGGGAGTGCTAGCGACGGCGTTGAAGCAGGGCCACACAAACGAGAGGGACGCTCAGGCCAGCGCGGATTCAATGGCGCGACTGAATCGCGATGCGTGCGCGGCGCTGCGAAAAATTGAGAACGACATGGGCGGGGGCGCAACTCCGATTCATGCGGTAACGGATGTGACCGGTTTCAGCTTGCTGGGCCATGCACGGGAAATGGCAATGGGCAGCGGCGTTTCCATGGAAATTAATCACACCAAACTGAAGTTTTTGCCGGGAGCCCGCGAGGCGGCGCGGGCAGGTGATCTTCCCGGGGGAATTAAAAACATTCGCGAGTGGCTGGAGGGATGCGTGGGTATTGCCGCCGAGATTCCGAGCGACATTAAGCATCTGTTATTTGACCCACAAACTTCAGGTGGCCTGTTAATCGCAATCGCGCCGGAATCATTGACAGCAGCGCGCGAAGCGCTAACGGAAAACAACGTAGAAGCATTGTCCATTGGCCGGGTTCTCGGCGGCACTTTACCACTGCTGCGCGTTATTTGATTAATCGTTACCAACAACAGGAAACGACAGAAAGTTCATGGATCCAATCACCCACGGCATAACCGGCGCACTGCTGGGCAAAAGTTATTTTTTCGAAAAACACGGGCGGACGGCGGCATTCGCGGTATTTCTGGGGTCGGTATTTCCAGATGTGGACGTGATTCTGGACACGTTCAGCCACGATCCGCTGGCGACAATCCGGTTTCATCGCGGGTTCACGCATTCGCTGATCGGTCTGCCGGTTTTCTCCGCGGCTCTAGCGTTGCTGACGATTATGTTGCTGAGACGGCGAGTCCGGGGGGAACCTAACTTCGCGATCTTGTTTTGGTGCTACGCCGTGGGAATCGGAAGTCACATCCTGCTGGATACGATGACATCGTACGGCACGCGAATATGGAATCCGATTTCATCGCATCGTTACACGCTGGACTGGCTCTTCATCGTGGATTTTTTGCTGACTGCGTGCGTGTTGACGCCGCAAGTGTTGGCGTGGGTCCATTCGGCCTCGCTGCGACACTTTCCTCGGAGTGCTGCGATACGAGCCTTGGCGATGTGGCTCATTTTTTCAGCGGCCACAATTGGCGTGTGGGAGCTGGCGCAAAAGCTGGAAGACGGATTCAGTTGGCTGGCTGCGGCGATTCTTATTGTGGTGTTTGGGTTGTTATTCTTTGCGCCCTTGTGGCGAAACACAGACTCGGGAATTTCCCGCGCAAGATGGTGCCGAGCGGGATTGTATGTGACGGCGGCCTATATATTGACATGCGCCACCGCACATCACGCCGCGGTGGAACGCGTGCGGGGATTCGCCGATGCTAAAGGGCTAACGGCAATCAGCGAAGCAGCGATTCCGCTGCCTCCGTCACTATTGTATTGGGACGGGATGATCCGGACGCAGGAGGGCGTTTACCATTCGCGATTTTCACTCGCGGATGCACAGCCCGCAGCATTTACATATTTGGCCGACAGTTCGCCAAGTCCGGTATTGACCCATGCGCTGGCACTACCAGAAGTGCAAACCTATTTATGGTTCGCGCGATTTCCAGTGCTTCGCACTCGGGTGGAAAACGGCGTCGAGGTCGCGGAATTCATAGACGTACGCTTCGCAATGCGCCACGATCGTAGCGTGCCTCCGTTTACGTTCCGGGTACTGATGAATGCGCAGGGGAAATTGTTGGAAGATGACTGGGTGGTGGGTGCGACGCACCTTCATTTGCGACGCGACATCAAAGGTTACACGCCGCCGCTCGACGAAATGCGATGAAGATTCTTATTTTCAGCGATATTCATGGGGACATCGGCGCGTTGCGGCGGCTGATTTCGCGGCCGGCGAACCTGTATGTCTCAGCAGGAGATCTGTCGAATTTCGGGCGCGGATTGGAACGCGCCGGGGAAATCCTGCATCCACTGGGAGAAAAAATTTGGGTGCTGCCCGGCAATCACGAGACCGAGCAGGAAAATCATGATTTCTGTGGGCGCTATGGATTGACCGATTTTCAAAGGCAGGTAAGGACTACAGGTGATTTCACATGGGCGGGATTGGGCTATAGCAATCCAACTCCGTTCGATACGCCGGGAGAATATTCCGAAGAGGAAATCGGCGAAGCGCTCGCGAAGTTCGAGAGTCAATTACAGAACGAAGCGCGGTTAATTTTGGTAGCGCATTTTCCGCCGTCCGGGACGCGGTTGGATCAGGTGGCGACTGGGAAGCACGCGGGCAGTCCGACGTTGCGCGCATGGGTTGAGCGCGTCCAGCCGAGCTATCTTTTCTGCGGGCATATCCATGAATGCGCAGGAGAGAGCGACCGCATTGGTTCAACTCAATGCTTTAATGTTGGCAAGAGCGGCTATCTGCTGGAGATTCCTGACCAAACGGACCAGTAATTCCCCCATGAGGGAGGCGAGCTGGCTCATGAAACCTGCCGTGCCCAGCGTCCTGACAATTAACGGTGGCTCGTCGAGTATTCGATTCGCGGTCTATGAAGCGGGCGCACAACCGCGGTTGCGACTTCATGGAAAGATCGATCGCATCGGATTGACGGGAACCAACCTGATCGTTGATGACCCCGGTGGGAAAGTCGAAGTTCTGCGCCAACTGACTTCCGCCATCGATCACCCCGCGGCAGTAGGTTTACTGCTGGGCTGGCTTGAGGCCCAGCCCATATTTGCGTCGCTGAAAGCCGTAGGACACCGGATAGTTCACGGTATGAAGCACTCAGAACCGGCGCGCGTCACGCTCAAGCTGCTTGCGGAACTGCGACGCATCACAGCGTATGATCCCGATCATTTGCCGAGGGAAATTGCGCTGATCGAGGCGTTCAGAAAGCGGCATCCAAAGGTGCCACAGGTGGCGTGCTTTGACACAACCTTTCACCGAACCATGCCGCGAGTCGCCAAGTTGCTCCCAATTCCAAGGCGCTATATCGCAAAAGGCGTCGAGCGCTACGGCTTCCACGGCCTTTCCTACTGCTATTTGATGGAGGAGCTTGGCCGCGTAGACCCGACAGCCGCGAAAGGTCGTGTGATTCTCGCACATCTCGGCAGCGGCGCGAGTCTGGCTGCGGTGCGCCACGGTAAGAGTATGGATACCAGCATGGGCTTCACGCCGACGTCGGGGCTAGTCATGAGCACGCGCACAGGCGACATTGATCCCGGCCTAGGCTACTATCTCGCGCGCACCGAACACATGACTGCCGCGCATTTTCAGCAAATGGTTAACCATGAATCCGGATTACTCGGAATTTCCGGCTCTAGCTCCGATTTACGTGACTTACTGGCACGCGAACGCACCGACAAGCGTGCTGCGGATGCGGTGGACTTGTTCTGCTACCAGGCGAGAAAGTGGATTGGGTCCTTCGCCGCCGCGCTAGGCGGGTTGGATACGTTGGTCTTTTCGGCGGGAACAGGTGAAAATTCCCCGGTAATTCGATCGCGAATATGCCACGGACTTGATTTTCTTGGCATCGAATTGAGTCATCCGCTCAATGCCAGGAACGCACCCCTGATTTCCGCAGACACAGGGAGGGTCAAGGTGCGTGTCATCCCCACCAACGAGGAGCTAATGATCGCGAGATCGGTCATCCGGTTCCTCGATCTAGCTGAGGTTCACGAGTTTAATTCATGACAACCAATACGCTCACGCCGGAAATTCTCACAAAAATGGACGCCTATTGGCGCGCCGCCAATTATCTCTCGGTCGGCCAGAT
>PKXT01000208.1 GCA_003133505.1 Acidobacteriota bacterium | reverse complement strand
ACAAGGCGGAGTTGTATAGCAAGGCGGGGAGGGATCGGCAAAGTGGAGGCACTGGATCCCGGATAAGCGCAACGCGTTTTCCGGGATGACACCCCGACGCCTAGGGATGGCCACAGATCGGGGATTTTCATGATATTTTTCGCCACATGGACAAGCAGTGCTACGTTTACATCCTGGCCAGCAAGCGCAACGTTACGCTCTATACAGGTTTTACCGGCGCTCTCACCAACGGAATCTGGCAGCACAAAAACAAGGTCGCCGACGGTTTTACAAAGGGATACCGCGTTTGCCTGCTGGTCTATTACGAAATCTTCGGCGACACGCGCGAGGGTATCAGAGGGGAGAAGGTCCCAAAGAGATGGCGGCGCACATGGAAAATTGTGCTGATTGAGGCCGCTAATCCGGGGTGAAAAGACCTGGCGGATGGGATTCGCTGACTTGCCGCGGGTGCCGGGAAATGCGAGATGATTCTCCGTCTTGTCATCCCGGAAAACGCGCAGCGTTTATCCGGGAACCAGTGGGCCCTGGACGGGCGCGCCCGCCCGCCCGCACTCGCGCTCACGCGTTTGTCTGTTAGGATTGCCGTTCGCGGTCACAAAGGCCTTCGCCATCGCTCCCGATCCCATCGCCGAACTCCTGGCCCAAAGCCGAACCATCGCTGTGGTGGGCCTGTCGTCGCGTCGAACACGCCCAAGCTATGGAGTCGCCGCTTACCTCCAGCGCGCCGGCTATCAAATATTTCCCGTGAATCCCAATGAAACCGAGGTGCTGGGCGTGCGCTCGTGGGCCACGCTGGAAAGTCTTGCGGAGGAGTTGGCTCGGATGGGGTCGGAGAAGATAGACATCGTGGATATTTTTCGCCGATCCGAGGAAGTTCCCGCCATTGTCGAAAGCGCCATCGCCATCGGCGCCAAAACCATCTGGATGCAGGAAGGCGTGATTCACGAGGAAACGGCGGCGCGCGCCCNNCGCCGCCGGACTCTTTGTGGTGATGGACCTCTGCGTCCTGAAAGAGCACGCCAGCCGCATCTCGACAGGAGAAATCCGATGACCCCTGAGGAATTTCGAGAGCTTGGCCACCGCATGGTGGATTGGATTGCCGCCTACCGCGCCGGCATCGAATCGCGTCCGGTAATGAGCCGCGCGCAACCCGGCGACATCACCCGGCAGTTTCCCGACGTGCCTCCCGAACACGGGGACTATTTCGACGGCGTGTTTGACGATCTCGAACACATTCTGCTGCCCGGTATCACCCACTGGAATCATCCCGGCTTCTTCGCTTACTTCCCATCGAACATGCCTCTATCGGGCGTGCTCGCGGAATTGGCTATTGCCGGGATCGGCGCGCAAGGCATGAGCTGGCAGACCAGTCCCGCAGCAACGGAAGTCGAAGACGTGGTGATGGAATGGCTGCGCCAGATGATCGCGCTGCCGGAGGAATTTAGCGGCGTAATTCAGGACACGGCGTCCACTGCGACGCTTACCGCGCTGCTCTGCGCTCGCGAACGCGCCACGGACTACGGACAAAATCGCGGCGGCCTGCAATCGGAAACGCAGCGAATGATTATTTATGCTTCGTTGGAGGCGCACAGCTCGGTGGCGAAAGCCGCGTTTTTGGCCGGCTTCGGGCGCGAAAATTTGCGGCAGATTCCGGTGGATGCGGAATACGGGATGCGCGCCGACTTGCTCGAAGCCGCCATTCAAGAAGACATCCGCGCGGGTAACCGCCCCTGCGCGATTATCGCCACCTCGGGAACCACCGCGAGTGTCGCGCTCGATCCCATTGCGCGTATCGCGGAAATTGCGCGGCGGCATCACGTTTGGCTGCACGTGGATGCAGCCATGGCCGGCGTCGCCATGATTCTGCCGGAATGCCGCTGGATGTGGGACGGTGTGGAGCACGCCGATTCCGTCGTGCTGAATCCCCACAAATGGCTGGGCGCGGGGTTTGATTTCAGCGCGTATTTCGTTCGCGACGTGCAGCACCTGATTCGCGTAATGTCTACCAATCCCAGCTATTTGCGGACCGAGCATGACGCCAGCGTGCGCAATTTGCGCGACTGGGGCATTCCGTTGGGACGGCGTTTTCGCGCGCTAAAATTCTGGTTTTTGCTTCGCGACCAGGGAGTCGCCGGTTTGCAGACGCGCCTTCGCCGCGACCTCGACAATGCGCAATGGCTCAAACACGCGGTGGACTCCGCGCCGGGTTGGGAGCGCGTCGCGCCCGTTCATCTGCAGACGGTTTGCATTCGCCACGTGCCGTCGGGCTCTGGCAATCTCGAGGAGGAGGGTCTCTCCTCCGAACAAGTCAACGACAAGAGAGATTCCTCGCGGTCTTCGACCTCTCGGAATGACGATGTGCGGGCTGTGTACGCCAAAGATTTCGCCAGCAGCTTGACGGTTCCAAGAGATAGCGCTGACGTTCGTACCGTGAGGGATGTGGATAACCCGGAGCGCGAAACGGCGCTCGCGGCGCACAATCTGCGAATCGCCGAGGAAGTCAATCGCGCGGGGCGCGCCTACGTCACCCCGTCACTACTGGGTGGACGCCAGATTATTCGCGTGTCCATCGGCGCGGAGCCTACCGAGCGCCGCCACGTGGAAATGGTCTGGCGCGAATTGCAGCGGGCTGCTTCGCTCTAAAATAAACGGGGCGGGGGCGCATCCGTTGAATGCAGTTTCCACGCGATTTGACGCAGAACTCCCAGCCAGGCGATTGCGTCCTGCGGCGATAAATTCAGCCTGAGCAGCAACCGGCGCAGCTTTTCCTCAGAGGGAGCTCCCCTATCGGGCGCGCTTTCGCGGCCATAACTTTGCAGGCCGCCGTCGGCGCTAACTGGCGGGGACTGTGCGCCGGGATATCCGCTGGCGCGCAGTACGTCGCCAAGCAGTGTAACGATGCGCTCAAGGTCGCCAGCAGTTGCGAGGGCGGAAGCAACGTCGCCGGTGGTTGGCGGGGGCATCGCGCGGCCTGTGGCACTGGCCAATCTGGCAATCGAGGTCCCGGGCTGGGGAGAAGACAATGTGTTATCGCGGATGAGCTCATACAGGCAGATCGCGACCGCCTGACCCAGGTTCATGGAAATGTTTTGTTCACTGGTGGGGATGCGCATCAGCCAGTGGCAGTGGCTGAATGCGGCGTTGGATAGCCCGGTTTTCTCCGAGCCGAAGAGAATCGCCACGCGCTGCGGTGCGGAGGATCGTTCGCGTCCAGACTCGTTGCGAGCCAGCGCTTCGCGAATGGCCGACGCGCCCGCTTCCAGTCCCTTAAGAGGATGGTGCAGATCGCGCAGCCGCACCGCCGTGGTTCCCAAGATCAATGCGCAGTCAGCGACTGCTTCCGCCACGGTGGAATATTCTTCAGCGGCGGTCAACACGGATGACGCGCCGACCGCGGAGCGTGCTTCACGAAAAGCCGCTTCATAGGGGTGGACGACGCGCAGATGCGAAAAGCCAAAATTGCTCATGGCCCGAGCAGCCGCGCCAATGTTAAGAGGATTGCGCGTCCGCACAAGGACGACGCAGAGGCGTTCGCATTCAGCTGAAGTCAGCAACGCCGCCGATTCTACCGCACGCGGAAGCGAAATTGATACCACTGCCTTGCATCGAAGTCAGCGGATTATCGCAAGGAAAATCGACTCGATTACGGCGTCCATTCCCATTTTCGTACTGTGACCAAGAAGCGGGCCCGGGAGGCTATACCCCATCGGCAGCCCTCGGAGAATTGAAACTTTTATCCGTCGCGTGCCTAGCTGGATGTTTTCTTGGGAACCTTTGCGCCCTTCTTGCGGGCCTCGGAAAGTCCGATGGCGATGGCCTGCTTGGGGCTGGTTACCGTGCCGCCTTTTCCGTCCTTGCCGGACTTCAACTGGCCTCGCTTCTCGCGGTGCATCGCGCTCTCGACGCTTTTGCTTGCGGCGGGACTATATTTCGGGCCTCCGGATTTTGCGGAACTTTTCTTTGCCGAGCTAGTCGATTTACTGGAATTTTGTTTTGTTGGCATTGGTGCCTCCTGCTTTGTTAGATTGAGGGGCCCCGCGCAAGGTGACGGGCGATTTGCAAATGAGCCTGCGGTCCAATTGTCCGCTCGTATATTTTTTGACGGCTCAGCTCGCTGATAATAACCTCACGAGCCGGGGGTGGGCATGGGAATGAGCTGGAAGCCGGTCTGGCCGGCGTTTTGCAGGCCGAGATAGTTGCCGTCGGGCGAAATCTGAAAACTGCCAAAGACCAGATCGCGGAGAATGGGCTGCATGCCGCCATCGGGGATGTGAATCCAGAAAATTTCCGTGGAGTGCGCCGGACCCCCGCGTTTTAGGAGCAAGTATTGTTCGCCGGGCGCCCATTCAAAATATCCGGGCGGAACGTGCAGGGAAATGGCCTTGGCCGGCGCGGCCAGATCGCGAATTTCGATGGTTTCGACGTCGCTGAAATAGGCCACGCGATTTCCTGAAGGGGAAAGGGTGAGCTGTCCCTGGAAATTGGGAAGGGAAGTGATTGCCCGCTTTTTCTGATTGGCGAGGTCCAGCCACTCGAGTTGTAAATCCGCGTGAGTTCCCAGATCGCGTTCCACGGCGATAGCCCGATTGTGGGAGATATCCCAATCCACGCCCTCGAATGTGCTATCTCCAAACACCGCCGCGGCTTTTCCACTCGGCGGCCGGATACTGCTGATACCCGTTACTCGCGAAGTAAGGCGGCTGGCGTGTTCCGACGCGCCATTTAGAAATACGACGGTCGATCCATCGGAAAGCCATGCCGCATTGGCCGCGTCANNCAATCGCGGTGGCCAGCGCGCTTTCAATGGGGACTTCGTGGTGGCTGTCGTCCAGGGGAATAGCACGGGCTGTGGCGGGCAAGTCCACATCTTCCTCACCCATCGCAGCGGTGAGAAGCCCGACGACCATGTGGTGACTGTCGGGGGCCCAGCGAATTTCGCGAATGACGCAATTCGCGGGTTTCGATCCTTTGACGATTTTCTGGCTGTCGAGCAGGCGATCACGCTTGCCGCCGAGAGTGACCACCCACAGATCGTCGCGCTCGACTTCAGTCTTATCAATGCGCTTGATGTGCCGCACCGCATAGGCCACGCGATTATCCGGCGCGATGGCAAATACAGGAATGTCGCCTTCGACGTGCAAGACTGCTTTGGTAACTTGCGCCCTGGTGAGCGAAGGAACGATCGCTATTGTGGCGGCGCAAAAGGCCATGTCGAATGCGAGCTTGCGGAGCAAGCGTTGAATGGTCATGTTGCCGGCAGTTGTGGGTTTCATCCCTAGCGATTACCCCCGGTTATATCGATGTCTCGCCGCGCTAAGCGCACTCAGCGGCTAAGGCCGCTGGCGTTCGAATGCTGACGGCGTGGTTGAAACCTGCCCTACAAAGATAAAGGCGCAAGCGCATCTCTTCGAATGCCGGCTACACCATCTAATTATGACGGTTTCCGCGAAGCTTCGCGCTCGCCGTCGCGGCGCAAACGTTCGCGCAGGCGCTGAATTTCCTCCAGGCGCTCGCCCAACATTTGTTCGAAGCCATCACTCCCGGGCCGGTAAAAGCTTTTTCCGCGGAGGCTATCGGGGAGACATTCCATTCCCGTTACCTTTTCCTCGTAATTATGGGCGTGCTGGTATCCCGCGCCATAGCCCACCTTCTTCATCAGTCCGGTAACCGCGTTGCGAATCTGCATGGGCACGGGTTCGGCGGGGGAACGCCTGAGTTCGCCGCTCACTTCATTGTAAGCGCCATAGACGGCGTCAGATTTCGGCGCGAGCGAAAGATAGACGGCGGCTTCGGCCAGCGCCAGATAGCCTTCGGGCGCGCCGATGAAGTCATACGCCTGCATCGCCGCTAGGGTGAGG
Organism: Acidobacteriota bacterium; assembly: GCA_003133505.1. Classification (GTDB taxonomy): domain Bacteria; phylum Acidobacteriota; class Terriglobia; order Acidiferrales; family UBA7541; genus PALSA-278. The sequence continues at coordinate 7,211 of PKXT01000208.1, read as the reverse complement.
GCCAGTGCTCCGGGATCGGCNNTTGCGGACGGATTTGTGCAGCGCCGAGATCAAGTTGTAGTGCTCTTCGCCGCCTTTGTCGTAGGGCAGCAGGCGATGCTGCAGCACTTCTTCGAGGCGCGCGGGGGTGAGCGAACGTATGCCGCTTTGATCGGGCGCGGTTCCGAGGATGATGGCTTCGAGAGTGTTATAGGCCGCGCGGGCATCGCCATTAGCCAACAGTGCGATGCGCTCGAGCAATTCGGGAGCGACATCAATCTGCTGGCCACCGTAGCCGCGCTCAGTATCGGTCAGCGCGCGATTCAGAAGGCCGGTGATTTCATCCTCACGCAGTCCGCGCAGCACGTAAACCTTGAGTCGTGAAAGCAGAGCGGAGATCACTTCGAAGGAAGGATTTTCAGTGGTAGCGCCAATCAGGAGGATCGCTCCTGATTCGACGTGCGGTAAGAACGCATCCTGCTGGGCCTTGTTGAAGCGATGCACTTCATCCACGAAGACGATGGTGCGCCGCCCATATTGGCGAGTGCGCTGGGCCATCTCCATTACCTGCTTGATTTCCTTGATGCCGGAGAGCACGGCTGAAAACGGGACAAATTCGGCGCGGGTACGGCGGGCAATCAAGCGCGCGAGCGTCGTCTTACCGCAACCGGGAGGTCCCCAAAGAAGCATGGAGCTTAATTCGTCGCGCTCGATCTGCGTACGCAGCGGCGTGCCAGGGCCTAGCAGTTCTTCCTGACCGGTAAATTCCTCGAGGGTGCGCGGACGCATGCGCTCGGCCAGGGGACGCGTGCAGTCAGGTTTGGAGTCTTCGGTCTCGAGTTGGGTGAATAAACTCACGATTTATTGTAACCGTTCATTTGCCTGCCGGGCGTGGATTCCGAGTGGCCGAAGGCCCCGAGGAATCTTTCTTGATGTTCGATCCTCGGCCAAAGTGCCACGAAAGGCGGCGAGTTAGCGAAGCCCTAGAGAGTGTTCGTCGACGTAACAGGTAATTTTAGGGGAAACGATGTACTGCACAAAATGCGTGAGGATCGCATAAGCAGGAAATGATAGTACGAGGGTTAACAATATAAGATATGTATCATCCGGCCTACAGATCAACCCTAACGCAAGAGATACTACGAACCCAAGAGCGATCTGAATTCTCCAATAGCTCTTGGGGATGGATAGCGAGCCATGGTACTTCGGACAACGAAACGGGCCGAACTGAAGATCGGTACGTCTTAAGCTTGTGCTGCAACGGGGGCAGTGTGCCGTCTTATTTAGCATGTCATTAAGAGATTGGCGAGCTACGGCATTCGCCATCTGGGCTATTCGTCCCCCCGCTGACGAGCGGCTTCGTATAGTAGCAGGGAGGCGGCGACACCGGCGTTAAGCGATTCAACAGGGGCGGCGAGCGAAATCCTGATGAGTGAGTCGGCAGCGCGCAGAATGCTTTCGTCCAGCCCGACGGCTTCGTTGCCAATCAAAAGAGCTACCGGTCCGCGCCAATCGGTTTCTTCGGGAGTCATTACAGCGCGGCCTTTGGGCGGATGGACGCAGGTGGCGTAGATTCGCAGTGTTCCTGCCTGGTGTCGCGCTTTACCAGCGCTGCTTGGTGGAACATCACCCGGCGCGCGCAATATATCGCCGGTCTGGCACCGCAGGCGAATTTGGTCGAGGACGTCTTCCACGGGCATACCCCTGACAATTGGAAACCGCAGCGCTGAACCTGAGGATGCGCGCAGGGCCTTCTGCGACCACGGATTCGCGGTACCCTTTGTGGCAATCAAACCGCTCGCGCCAAATGCCTCCGCTGAACGCACCGCTGTGCCGACATTGCCGGGGTCCTGCACCCCCACCAGAACGACGAGCAGGGGATTGGCTTCGCGGCCCAGCGGTCTGAGCGCAGCCTTGCTCTCCGTCTCAGCGTTGAATAATTCATACAGTGAACGCTCGCGCAGGCGCACGAGCGCGGCAATGCCTTGCGGCGTCTCCGTTCCAGCAATAGAACGGAAAAGTTCATCAGTGGTTCGCAGGATTCGAGGTGAAAAGCTGGCCGTGTTTCGACTGTCGTCCCGAGCGGGTTGGTGGTCCCGCGCTTTTAATTGTTCTGGCACTCCCGCGAAGATACCCAGGTGCCGATTGCCGTGGGTGTCAACAAGGATAGCTTCCACCAACAGACCGCCGGTGGCCGCAGCGCGTAGCGCTTCGCCAACTAGATGCGGACCTTCAACGCCAATCTCAACGCTGGCTTTTTCACCGGAGCGATCAGCGAAGATCTCCATACCGCCTTCAATAGAATGGGATCCCGGCGCGCCGCGCAAAGCCGCGCGGAACCTCTTCAACCATTGATTGTCACGGCCGCGTATGAGGTCATCGCCGCCATGTGAGCGCGGCACCGCGCCGCGCAGTGGACGGTTGGTGAGATCGGAGTTTCGAGTCATTGAGGAGGGTCGCGCACAAATAAAATGGCGCGAGCCGTTAAGCCCGCGCCATGAGAAATCCTTCGGAAAAAGCTGCAGTCTATTACTTGCTGGGCGCGGCCGGTTTCATCGACCCGGACGCAGCGGGAGCAGCGGGCGGCTTGATCGACATGAGCTCAACTTCGAAAATCAGCGTGGCATTTGGCCCAATGTCAGGTCCCGCGCCTCGCTGCCCATAGGCGAGATCGGCGGGAACGAAGATCTGCCATTTGGACCCAACCGGCATTAACTGGAGTGCTTCGGTCCATCCCTTGATGACCTGCCCGACTGGGAACGTGGCGGGCTGGCCGCGTTTGTAGGAGCTGTCGAATTCCGNNGGGCTTTGGCCCAGTGCCCGCTTTTAAAATTTTGTATTGCAAACCACTGGGTAGCGTGACCACGCCTTCCTTGGTCTTGTTCGCAGCCAGGAACGCATCGCCTTCCTTCTTATTTGCCGCTCCTTCTTCAGCCATCTTGGTCTCCTGAGTCTTTTTCACCTGGGTCTGGAGTGCAGTTAGCGCGGCCTTCATCTCATCATCGGTCATGAGTACCTTGCCGCCGCCCATCGCGTCCTTGATGCCCATGGAAAGCATGCCTGGATCAACGTCCACGGACTGGCGCTTTAGATTCTGGCCGATATTCAGGCCGATGGCGTAGCTGCCCTTGTCCCGATCGGTTTTGAGGACGCCGTTAGTATCCAATGTGAGCGGAGCGGGCGCCTGGCCCATACCAGCTCCCGGGGGATTTTGCGCTTTCGCCGCCGCATTCTGTTGTGAATTCGCCGCAGGGGACTGGTGTGCCGCAGCCAGCCATGCTCCCGCCCCGGCCAGCAATAGCAGGGCCGCCGCTGACGTACTTAAAGTAATGACCGCCTTACGTGTTGGTTTTCGCATAGTGATATTCTCACATTCTGCCCGCCGATATGCAAACCGCCAGTCGCGGAATACTTCCGTTGCCGTTTATCATCGGGATCTTGCGAGAAGAGTTCTCGGCGGCGAGGAAAGCCCAGCCNNATTCTGTGCAACACAGCCGAGCGAACCCCTTGCCCGCCGAAATCCTGAAAATTTCCGCCCAGTCGCCCGAATCCAGTCCGGTGGATTATGCGGCCACGATTATTGAACGCGGTGGTGTGGTGGGATGCCCCACCGACACGTTTTACGGGTTGGCCGCCGATCCGTTAAACCTTTCGGCCATCGAGCAGGTCTATCGCATGAAAGGCCGTCCGGAGGCCAAAGCTCTGCCGATTCTTGTTGGCTCGGTGGAGCAGGCGGTGGCACTGGCGCGCAATGTCTCCGAAATCTTTCTCAATCTTGCGCATCATTTCTGGCCCGGGGCGCTAACCATCATCGTGGAGGCCAGCCAGAAATTACCGCTAAAAGTCACCGGCAACAGCGGGCGCGTGGCACTTCGCTGGGCAAATTCGCCGATTACCTGGGCGCTGATTGCCGCCTGCGGCGGTCCGCTTACGGGCACCAGCGCGAACCTCTCCGGATTTCCCTCCTGCACAACCGCCGCGCAACTGGCTCGCCAGCTTGGCGACGCACTGCCTTTGATTCTCGACGCTGGAGATACAGGCGGAACGCTTGCCTCCACCATCGTCACTGTCAAAGAAGATCAGTGGAGCATTGCCCGCGAAGGCGCCATCTCCGAAGCCGCCATTCGCGCCGCTCTGCATCTGTAATCTTGCCGAAGATCGTGCGTAGAAGTATTAATTTCGCTCGGTTCGCTTGAAGTTCAACCGAACGAGAATTCTCAGCCGGAACATCGTTCTTACCCAAAATAGATGCTGGCGGTGCAGAATCCCTGCTGTACACCTTCAAGAGCGCCCCTGACGGCCAGACTCCAAACGGCAGTTTGGTAATGGACGCGGCGGACAACCTATACGGAACAACCTTTGGCGGCGGCGATTCGGCTTGCATCCTTAGTTATGATTCGAATGGCTGGGGAATGGTCTACAGGCTGGACACTAGTAGGAAAGAGACGGTACTCCACGCCTTCACCGGGCCCACCGACGGCGCTGATCCGAATAGCGGTCTGGTGCGCGACGCCGCGAGGAACCTTTACGGGACTACCTTGGGGGGCGGAGGCAGCACCAATGCATCCTGCGCCATCTACTCGGGCTGCGGAGTCGTGTTCAAGGCGGATACAACCGGCAAAGAGACCATATTGTACAGTTTCATGGGCGCACCAGATGGGGGATTTCCCGGGAGCCTGATTCTGGGTTCGGCGCGCGATCTGTACGGCGCAACAGGAGAAGGCGGCGCGGGGGATTGCATGGATGGGAACGACGGGTTGGGCTGCGGAACGGTGTTCAAGGTAAATATTAGCATCGGGGCGGAGACCATTCTTTACAGCTTCGCTGGCGGGACGGATGGCATGGCTCCCGACAGTGTAACCCGCGACGCAGCCGGCGATCTATACGGGACAACGCAATTCGGCGGCAACACAGTTTGTGAAAACGGTGATTACCTGGGATGCGGAACGATATTTGAAGTGAATACCACCGGCAAGGAGACTATCCTGCACCGCTTCGTCGAAATAGACGGCCGAACTCCCTCTTGCTGGCTTGCTCCTGGACCTATCGGGGGCCTTGTACGGTACGGCCTCCGAAGGCACCGGGGCCGCGAAAAACGGAGTGGTGTTCGAGGTCAAGCCGTAGTTGAGTTCTGAATCGCTGTGGCCGGTTTGCGTTTATAGTACCGCAAACCGGCTTGCGAACTGGTTAGGCCTTGCAGAGGAATGGCCGCGTTGGTGGCGTTGTGACCGGCTAGTAGGTGAAGGACTGCAAGGAGTCCACGCTGGCATCTGGTCCGTCCACATAGCCGGAGCGCAGGCTGGGGTGGAGGGCGATATGGGCTGGAACCACGTTGGATACATTGGAGAAGCTGAATCCATTGAGGGTTTCCTCCAAAGTGCCATTGGTGCTGTACACGTAAATGGTGCTGCCGCTGGATCCTGAGCTGGAATTGGGTTGGGCGACCAGAAATAGTTTATTGGTGGCGTCGAACTCCACATCCGCGCCGCTGAAGAATTGCTGCCCGCCCGATCCCGGCAATATGACGTTGGTCCCCTGTTGGGTGGCGAGATTGTAGAATTCGACGTTGGCGTCATCTTCGGTGGTGGTGCAGAAAATGCCGTCGGCGGAGTCCACGGCGATTCCGTTGATGAAGCCGAATCCGGTGCCGGTAAACTCCGAAAACGTTGCCTTAACTAGGTCCACCAGACCAATTACGGGGAAGCAATCGAAGCAGCCGTCGCCTCCGCCGAGGATCGCTTGTTTGGTGACGCTATCAAATGCGATCGGCGGTGGGACGCTGGCGAAATTCAGCGAATCCGTAATCTGGACGATGGGGCCAAAGGTATTTTTCGCGACGTTGGTTTCGAATACGTCGGGGATGAAATTTCCGCTGTTGTCGTAGGCGAAGACGGCGGAGTTGGGCTCTCCCTGGTTGCGGCTTACGCCCGTGGACATGATGATGTGCTTGGAGTCGATGGGCGGCATCCACATGCCATTCAGCTTGTTGGCATCGAGCGGATTCAAGGTGCTGAAAGTGCGCTTGGTAACGAAGACTCCCTGCACGTGCTCGTGTTCCACCAAGCCCACGCTCTTTCCCACTACTCCCAGAGTGATGAAATTGTCCTGGGTCTGTGTTTCCGCCACTACGCCGAGAATATCGCCGGAGGTCTGGTCAAACGTTTCCACCGCGGAAAGGACGTTCCCGTTGGAAAGCAATTTAATTTCACTCAGCAACCCTTCGGTACCATTCTGATCAATGTCGAATCCGAAGATTTGCCCGCCAAACTTGCTGTGAACGAGCACCGGGCCCGGCCCAGCCGGTGGAATGGCCTGGCAATAGGCTGCGCCGCCGTGAAAAAACAGCGGGGCAAAACAAAACAACGCGCACCTGATAAGGGACATCCGCGCGACACTACGCGGCGGGTTGCTGGCTTCCGTGTCTGTGTTAGCCGCGGTGATGCCAGATCTAATTCCAGGAATGACTGGCGTGCTTATGCTGCTCTTCATTAGAAAATCTCCTTAAGATTTGGTGGTGCATCGCGTTCGTCCATATAACTGGCGAGACGCCTTTTTTATTCCAACTTCTGCTTCGCCGCGATTTCCAACTGGTGGATCAACGCGGCTTCTTTCGCTGGGGCCTTGGCGGGTGTCCCGACGACGACCTTCAACCGACCGGACCAATCGCGGAATTAGAATGACCGAGATGACATCAGGGGTTGTCACCAAATTGTCGATATAACGTTACTTTACTTAATTACAAACTAAATGCTCCAAGCCCCAATTCATTGGGTCCAAAAACAGACCTAGCGGTTTTCGTGCTCGAATTGGGAGAGCGCGGCTAGATAACCTGTTGCTGCGTTCAGGTTGTAGCCTGCAAGCGTTCGCATCACCCCTTGTAGAATCGGCGAGTGGTCCATGCGATTGCCGAACTTCTTCGAAAGCCATGTTGCCGCGAGAATTACCGCTAGTCCGAACAGCAAATTAGCCGCAAGAAATACCGCGCCGAATATGTGGAACGCGTCCAGCCCCCAGAACGCTTTCATCGCCACGATGAAGAGAGGGGTCCAGATCAACGGCGCCGCAATTAATATCCAGAGCGTGTGGCGGACACGAAGCACACGTAAGGCCGCAATCTGCCGTTGTATGGCGACAACCGGATTGTCATAGTCGATCTGTAGGGCCCGCACGATTTGCTGTATGAGTGCAATCAGAATCGCAATGGCGAATACATCAAGCGCCGAGCCAGTCAG
>PKXT01000120.1 GCA_003133505.1 Acidobacteriota bacterium | reverse complement strand
TCCGCAGCCCGCGCAAGAGAAACTGCCGGAATCCGCGGGCCTGTTTGATCTGCCCAAAGACCGGCTCGACGATTGTTTTCCGTAACGCGTACACGGCCGCTCCCCCCTTGGTCTCCAACTTTCGCTGCATCCGCTGAACTCAGCTGGCCCCTTTGGGCAGAGGCCCTGGCTGGCAGGGCGTTCGCTGCTCGCCATGCTTTTGCTTTTCCGTGGCCAGGAATCCCGCGATGCGTTTCCCCTCGAGATACTTCAGATTTTCCTCCGAGCAATAGCCCCTGTCGGCCAGAACTTCCCCCGGCTCCTGTCCGCATTGCTTCCCGATGGTCTCGATCAGCGGTGTCATCTGCTGTTTGTGGTTGGCCGCGGGCGTCACCGTTGGTCCTACGATCAACTGAAACACCGGCTCGACCGCCAGCTGCGTGCCTTTTCGGCCAGCAGCAGCTTCATGCCCATGGCGCCGCCAATCGAGGGCCTGTATTTTTCAGCTCGGCACCTTGCAGGGTATGTGGACTCTAGCGACCCCACCGGTGGGGGAATTTCAGCGGAACTACCCCAGAGCCACTATCCGTGGGCATCCATATCCTGTACGCCTACGCCACCGATGGCCAAGAGCCACGTCGGTTATGACAACCAGCGGAGGCGGCAGTAGCCCATTGATCGGCGCGGTATCCACGTATCTCTTTATTGTCGTTCCGTAAAACCCGGGTCGCCAAAACCACGGGGTGATTCGCCACGCTACTAGCCCCAATTCTGATTGCGGCATTCCCTAGCCTTATCCCGTTAGGGCAAGATTTCGCGGATCCAGATGCGGTCGGTGGCGGCAGGGCTGAGGTGAATGGGGTGGGTGCGCGCGGCGCCCAGACGCAGAGTCATGGTCTGATCGTATTCGCGAGCCAGGACGCGCACTTTCGCTCCGGGCAGCAGGCCCAGCCGCGAGACGAACTCCAGAAAGCGAATGTCGCGTTCATGGACGCGCATTACTTCGCAATCGGCTCCAACGGTCATTTCCGAAAGCCGCCGCGCGCCATGATGGCGGCGCAGGCGCGCCATTCCTCCAACCAAGGGAACACCGTGAGGGCAAAAACTCTCCTTGCCGAAACGCTTCAGCAGCAGTACGGCCACGGCGTCCGAGATGAAATGCTCCAGACGCTCGGCTTCTTCGTGGGCGCGTGACCATTCCACTCCGATGACTTCGGTGAGTAGCTTTTCGGCCAGCCGGTGGCGAAGCACCAGATGCTGCGCGATGGCGCGGCCTTTGGCGCTTAATTGAATCACGCCTTTGCGGGATACGCGCAGGTAGCGGCCGCGAGTCATTCGCTTTAGCGCCGCTGTGACTGCTGGCGGGCTGACGTCCAGGTCCTCCGCCAGGCGCGCGCTGATGGGCACCTGCTCCTCCTGGACCAATTCCCAGATGGCCTTGAGGTAGTCTTCCTGCGAGACGCTGGCGTGCTGGCGTGGCATCGTGTTGGGTCGCGATTAAAAAGGCATTGTATCGCGGGGGCGAAGCATTTTCATCACCGGATGCTCGCTTTCACTGGTTGCGCGGCTGGCGGGGAAACATCGCCGGTCCGTTCCGCGCGAAGCTCCGCAATCCAGTCGCGCAAGTGCGCGTCAATGTCGTCGCGAACGCGGCGATAGGTTTCCATATCGTCGCCGTAGGGATCAGTCACCTCCCAGTCGATCACTTTCCTGTCAGGAAAAAGCGCGGCGCCGGGTATGCCGGTGAGGTTGACAATAATATCAACCGACGGAAGCGATGGATCTTTCATACCTTTGGATACCGCGCTCGAACAGAACGAGGCGGGTGGATTCTGGAACACGGCCCAGCGGAGAAATGCCGGCGCTGGAGGCTCCCAACAAATCGGGCGCGAGGTGGTTGGCCATGGCTTCGGCTATTTGGCTGCGGCAGGCATTACCAACGCACACGAACAAAACGCGCAAGCGTGCCGTCACCGGCTAGCCGCCTTCCGCGCGAGCGACAAGAAATGATGGTGCACAGCGAGATCAGCAGCCAGCTCGGGATGAAACGTAGCGGCGAGGATATTGCCCTGCTGCACCAAAATGGGGTGCCCATCGCGCTCTGCAAGAATGGTGACGCCGGGCCCGACCGATTCGATAATTGGTGCGCGAATGAAAACCATCTCGAGGGGAGCATCGTTGAGGGTAGTGAGCAGGGTGCAGACGTTGCTGGAAAGCTGGCGTCCATAAGCGTTACGCAGCACGCTGATATCCAACAAATTCAGCGACGCCTGCGCTGGATTGTGAACTTCCCTAGCGAGCAGAATGGCGCCAGCGCACGTACCTAGGATCGCTCCACCGTTGCGCGCAAACTCGACCAATGGTTTTCGGAGGCATTCCTCATCGAGCAGTTTCAAGTGCGTGGAACTCTCGCCGCCCGGCAGAATCACTCCGGCGAGGCCGTCGAAATCCGCCGGCGTACGAATAAAAATCGCTCCCGCGCCCAATTTCTCCACGCGTCGCGCGTGAGCGTCGAAATCGCCTTGAATCGCCAGGATGCCAATGCGCGTCACGGCGCTGCCGGCAACGGCCGGCCCGGAAAGCAAACCACCAGGAGCGGCTGTGCTACCAACCGTTGCATGCGGCGGATGCGCAACGGGAATGGGCGTAGCGCGGTCATCGAGGGATGGCGCCGACATTTTCATGCGGATTCCTGCAACCCCGCGCTCTACCAACCGCGCGTTTGGAGCAAATCTTTTTCATCCAGTTGGCGGATATCGAGGCCCTTCATCGCTTCGCCCAGGTCGCCGGAAGCCTCAAGGACGGCTTGAGGGTCGTTGAAATGAGTGATGGCTTTCACGATGGCATGGGCCCGCGCGGCGGGATCATCGGACTTGAAAATACCCGAGCCGACGAAAACCGCCTGCGCTCCCAACTGCATTACCAGCGAAGCGTCGGCGGGCGTGGCGATTC
>PKXT01000280.1 GCA_003133505.1 Acidobacteriota bacterium | reverse complement strand
TGCGAAATGGTCTGGCCGATCAGGGGCTGGGCATCCGGCATACTGCCGCGAATGGTAAGGCCCAATGGAAGACAAGTCAATTTATGCCACAGGGCTAGGGTGCGGAGAATGCGGGAGGAGGTTCGGTACAATCGCCTGTGGTATCGCCGCTTCCGGCGCGTAGCACTGCCAGTCCTGGCGACGCGTTTTGGCGCGCCCTAGNNGACGTTCCGGGAAAGGCTGTGACAGAAATTTACGGCATTAATCGAGCGGGAGACATGGTCGGCATATACGGGGCGACCACTTCGGATCCACACCAGCGCGAATTTCTGCTCAAGGGCGGCCGCTTTATCCACGTGGATTACCCCAAGCCTACACCACTCTTGCTTTCGGCATCAATGACGCCGGCACCGTGGTCGGATCGGCCGGATTACAGCATGGTTCAGTGTACGTAAGCTTCATGTATGACGGCACTACGTTCAAGCGTCTTCGTGACGGAAGTGACAGCGCCACATTCGCCCACGGCATCAACGATGCGAATAGCATTGTCGGCGGCGCGGGAACAATCTACGGAACAACAGGATTCCTGGAAAGCGGTCGAACCTTTACGCCAATCAATTTTCCGGGAACCAACGTTTACGAATACGCAACGGATATTAATAACAAAGGGGAGATTGTGGGCCTGGCCTTTAATGGGTTGTATAGCAACGCCTACACACACGACAACGACCAATTCCAAAACATTGACGTACCGGGCGCGACTATCAACTCAGCCTCTGGCATCAACGATCAGGCCCTAATTGTCGGTTATTAAAAGCGGAGGCTATAGGCGGGATCGGCCGACCATGCGAGTTTTCTATTCGTAACAAAAACGCGATTGTGCTAGGATGGCGCGTTTACATAGATGCCGGCCCAATACATTCCGGTTTTTATTTTCGCGGTGTTGTGCGCGGCGTTTCCCGTCGTCACGTTAATCATTTTTCGCTTTATTCGTCCTGAATCCACCAGTGTGGGCGATAAACTGCAGCCCTATGAATGCGGAGTGCTGCCCGAGGGCGCTACGCGAGGGCGCTATTCGGTGCGGTTTTACATCATCGCGATTCTGTTTGTAATTTTCGACGTGGAAACAATTTTTCTTTTTCCGTGGGCGGTAAAATTTCAAGAGCTGGGCGCCTATGGCCTGGTCACGATGGTCGCGTTCCTGGGAATACTGATCGTGGGATATGTGTGGTTGTACAAAAAAGGCGCGCTGGATTGGGTGTGACCGCTGAAATGCCGGGGCGCTCAAGGCGGGTGGCGTCAGGGGTTAAAGCCCCGGCTTTTTTTGTTATTTTAATATCGCGGCTGAAACCGCAACCCCCTGAAGGTTCTCAGTCCGTCAGAACCAATAGCGCGAGCATCGCGAATCACCAGGAGCAGGATGGCTGAGGAAGTTCCGGAAAAGGACAAGCCGGCCGCGCCGCTGACTGAGGGTGGTGCGGCGCCTTCGAGCGCGCCCGGGGCGGCGACTCCAAAGCCCGACGTGCCCACCGCGGCGGTAGCGTCGCCAGATGCGCCGAAACCCGTTGGGGAAGTCGAGATATCGGCACCCGCCCCAGCAGCGCCAAANNTTCGCGGAAAGAGATACAGTGAGACTCCATGGAGGCAGTCATGATACACGCGCCTCCAGACAGCGGCAACAGCGGCGGCGGTGGCTGCAAAAGCGGCCGCTCCTCCTCCCGTAGCGCAACAAACTGTCCTCGATAATGAATTGGTGCGACGCATGAAGTCGCAGTTTGGCGGCACGATTCAGGAAGCCTGGCTGGACCGCAAACAGGCGATATTGGTGGTCGCCGCGCCGCTATTGTCCGAAATCGCGCGATGCTGCCGCGACGACGAACAGTTCGACATGCTCGTGGACTTGACGGCTGTGGACTGGCCCAAACGCGAGAAGCGGTTCGACGTGATCCTGAATTTGTACTCGTTTGCGAAAAACGAGCGGTTGCGCTTGAAAACGATGGTGACCGAAGGCGAGAGCGCACCGAGCGTCTGCTCGATTTGGGCGGCGGCGAACTGGTTGGAACGCGAAGTGTGGGACATGTTTGGNNTGCGCAAAGACTACGACATCCTGAAGCAGGACACCGCCTGGGTGCAGGCGAATTTAGGAATCGAGAGCGGGCAATAATCCAATTGACGGATAGATAGATGGACGAATACTCCAATCGCGGCGGAAGCAGCGTGAGCACGACGGAGCTGGGCGCCGACGAAATAATTTTGAACATGGGGCCGCAGCATCCCTCCACGCACGGCGTGCTGCGCGTGGTGTTGCGCCTGGACGGCGAGAAGATCATCGGCAGTGAGTGCGTCATCGGCTACCTGCATCGCGGCGTGGAGAAGATCGGGGAAAACCGCACCTACCAGCAGTTCGCGCCTTACGTGGACCGCATGGATTACGTCGCCGCGGTTTCGAACGGCCTGGGTTACTGCGAAGCGGTGGAAAAGCTCCTGTTGACCGAAGCGCCGCCTCGAGCGCGCGTGGTACGCACCATCCTGACGGAGCTGCAGCGAATCGCCAGCCATTTGTTATGGCTGGGAACGCACGCGCTGGATATTGGCGCGCTGACGCCGGTGTTTTACTGCTTTCGCGAGCGCGAAGAAATCCTGAAAATTTTCGAGAAGTATTGCGGCGCGCGGCTGACCACCCACGCGTTCCGGATTGGCGGGCTGCAATATGAGACTTACGACGGATTCGAGGCGGACGTAAAACGGTTTTGCGCCGACTTCACCCACAAGATTGATGAATACGAAACACTGCTGACTCTCAACCGGATCTGGGTGAGCCGGACGAAGGGCGTTGGGATTCTGACTGCGGAGGATGCGATTGCGCTGGGCGTGACGGGGCCGGTGCTGCGCGCCAGCGGAATTAAATGGGACCTTCGCAAAGCGCAGCCGTATGCGGCCTACGACAAATACGATTTCGAGATTCCCACGCGCGAGCACGGAGATACTTACGACCGCTATCTCGTTCGTATGGACGAAATGCGCCAGTCGCAGCGCATTTGCATGCAGGCGGTGGAAGATATCCCCGTCGGGGCCATTATGGCGCGTATCGGGAAGGTGCTGAAACCGCCGCCGGGCGAGGTGTATCACTCCATCGAAGCGCCGAAAGGCGAACTGGGCTATTACATTGTTAGCGATGGCACGGTGCAGCCCTACCGTGTGAGGGTACGGCCTCCTTCATTTATTAATTTGCAGGCGCTCGATAAAATGGCGCGGGGCGGCCTGGTGGCCGACGTGGTGGCGATTATCGGGACGATTGATATTGTGCTGGGAGAAGTGGATCGGTAGGGGAAGTTGGAGATTAAGGTAGAAATCGAGACATGCTGGAAACGGTAAAACCATATCTGTGGCCGGTTCTTTTCGGCGTGATTATCGTCGCGGTGTTGCCGCTGCTGGCCGGTTACGTCGTCCTGCTGGAACGCAAAGTAATGGCCGACATGCAGGCGCGGCTGGGGCCGATGCGGGTGGGTCCGCATGGATTGCTGCAGCCCATTGCCGACGCGCTGAAGCTGCTGATTAAAGAGGATATCGTCCCACTCCATGCCGACCGGGTGATTTTTTGGCTGGCGCCAGTGCTTTCGGTGACCACCGCGCTGGTGGCCTATGCGGCGATTCCGTTCGGACCGGGATTTCAAATCGCCGACATGAATATAGGATTGCTATTCATTCTGGCGGTGAGTTCGCTGGGGATTTACGGGATTGTGCTAGGCGGCTGGTCTTCGAACAGCAATTATTCGCTTATGGGAGCGATCCGAAGTGTGGCCCAACTGGTGAGTTACGAGACGGCCGCCGGCCTGGCGCTGATCAGCGCGCTCATGATGGGAAGTTCTCTATCGCTCCGCGCTCTGGTGATGGCACAGCAGAATCAGGGCGTATGGTTTATCTTTTGCGTGCCGATTGCATTTTTTATTTACCTTGTCGCCTCCATCGCGGAAACCAATCGCGCGCCATTCGACTTTCCGGAAGCGGAATCAGAGCTGGTAGCCGGATATATGACAGAGTACAGCGGCTTCCGCTGGTC
>PKXT01000073.1 GCA_003133505.1 Acidobacteriota bacterium | reverse complement strand
CCTGTTTGGCAAGTCCAAAATCTAGAATCTTTGCCTGTCCGCGCTTGGTAACGAAAATATTAGCGGGCTTAAGATCGCGATGGATGATGCCGAGGGAATGGGCTGCCTCCAAGGCATCGGTGATTTGGATGGCGATGTCGAGAAAATCGTCAGCGGGAAGAGCATGACCAGCCATGCGTTCGCGAAGAGTTTGTCCCTCGAGTAGTTCCATGACCAGATAAGGACGGGGCATACCTCCTGTGGGAGGCGCGTGCTCGCCAATGTCATACAGAGTGCAGATTCCGGGATGATTGAGAGCCGAAACCGCGCGAGCCTCGCGTTCGAAGCGTTCGCGGGAGCCAGCATCGGTTTCGAGATCGGAGGAAAGAAATTTGAGGGCAACGAAGCGGCCCAGACGCGTATCTTCAGCCTTGAATACCTGGCCCATTCCGCCGGTACCGAGGGGCCCAAGAATTCGGTAATGAGAAATCGTCTCGCCGAGCATGGAAGATGCAATCGTACGTGAGAGGGACGGTCGACGCAAGACTGTCTGACGACGGACCGCCNNAAAAAAAAAGCGAAGATAGTCGAGCGACCGAGCTAGCGATATAACACGATCCGTTGAGCCCCTCCGTCGAGCCGGAGCGGTATAAAAGCACAGAAGTTATTCAAATCAAAGTTCACAACCAGACAAATTAGGGAGGGGAAAGCAAATATGGCACAGATGCAGAATGCGCAATCCGTGGCGCTGCAGCTGGAGAAGGTTCGCGACAAGCAGCCGCTGGTATAGGAGCGGGACGACATTTTGCTGACGATGATCCAGCAGCGAGGTAGCGCGGAAAAGGTCAGCTCGCGAAATTTGTGGCTGCCGTTACAAGTTCGGCCAGGAGGCGAGGCCGAGCTAGCCAACATGGACGGCGGGGATTTAGGCCGCGACTCGGGAACCACGTATGACGTGGCGCAAGTGACAACGATTTTTTTTCCGTCACGCGGTGGAAATCACCAAGCTGGTGGAATACGCAACGAACGCACAGGTCCAATTGTGACGGGATATGTGGTGACGCGAGCCGCCGGCGATCCGTTGGATGGATCTCAACGGCAAGCGCGGACCTTAGTATGTTCAGGTAATCGATTCGTAACCGTTTCAGGGTACGTGTAGAATGAAAAGCCTTGTCTTAGCCTGGATGGTTACTTGAATTCGACATTGATATTGAAGGAAGGACTAATAACGACAGCGCGCGCGACGGCGGCGCGGCACAACCTCGATACGTCACTGGTATGCGCGGTCTGCGAACAGGAAAGCAGTTGGAATCCATGGGCCACGCGGTATGAAGCGGCGTTTCGAATCCGTTATGTTGCGCCGCTCCGATTACCGGTGACGGAAGAAGTGACGCGTTCTATTTCTTGGGGTTTGATGCAGGTGATGGGGCAGGTGGCGCGGGAAGCCGGCTTTCGCGGGGAGTTTCTGCCGGAACTATGCGATCCGGCTACTGGATTGGAATGGGGCTGCATAGTGCTGTCGAAGAAGCTAGCCCAGTCTGGCGGCGATCCTGCCAAGGCACTGCAACTTTGGAACGGCGGCGGGAATTTACAATATGCCGCACAGGTATTGGCCCGCACCAACCAATATGAAACTGCTTGATGATACGCGGCTGCAAAATTTGGAACATGGTTGCAAATATCAATCGCGACGTTGAAGAAAATATACGGGGACCATATATAAGGGCCTTTGGCTTCCTCAATCGAAAAGATCAATAGCTACGATTGTTAGCGAGGCATTCGCAAGGAATATTTTCCAGCCGCTTCGAAGGATCTCCAATGAAAATCTCACATGTGTTGGGCGTGTTCGCTCTCGTGTTGGGGTGCGTTTTCGCTGCGGCGGGATATTTTGCTTACCGCGATTGGCGGACGAGCAGCGCGCAGTTGCAGAGCACTGTTGCGAACCAGCAGCAGACCATCGCGGCGGCCCAGCGGAGCGAAGAAATACGCGAGAAACAACTGGCGGCTACGCTCGCCTAGATTGCGGCGATCAAGCAGAAGACCCAGACACCCACGGAAGCGCTCCACCACAAAAGCCACGGAAGAGGAGCGCGACGCCGCTCTTTCCGCAGCCAAGGGGGGAAGCGTCTGGAAGCGCATGAAGCATAATGCGAAGTGGTTTGGCTGGCTTGCTGGCAGGGGGAGCCGCGGTTGCGGCGGCCGCCCTTCGCTGAACTGCATGTTATATTTTCCGTGTCCGAAAGCCACAAATTCTTGCCTGGTGTCCTCCGTCAAAGTGCATTGCCTTGTGCTCTCTCCTCTCGTGCCTTAAGACCTCAGATTTCTTAATAATCCTCTAACTTCGCGCCTGATAGGGGAGTGCACCTTTTGCGCTCCGAATAAATGCGCGAACCCCTAGAATGCCCCCAACACGGTTCCAGGCTCCCGTATCCTCAGCGGTCTTAGTACCCTCTGGTTTCGCAACCCTCTACCAGAAACCCCCTAGATTTTGCTTGACAGAGCTGTATGGCGTCCCTTAGTATGCCGAACAGTAACGGCGCCACAACGCCGAATCCTGTCAGCTTGGGATTATTTATTCCGGTGCTGGGCAGCCACATTCAGGGTCCTAGGGGAGAAAACCATGAAACGTAAGAGAAATATTGCGGGCGCAGTAAGTTTGAAGCCTCAGAAAGAAGAACGCTCAACTGGTGCCCAGAAGAACGGCTCCAGCCGTCGCGCATTTTTTGGCCAACTGGGGGGTGCTGCCGCAGCTACTGTGGCGCTAAGCGCATTTAGTGCTGGCCCTCTAGCGGCGGTAGCCAGTGCAGAGGTAATCCAAGGTCCTGCCCGCGCCAACCAGTCTCAGAGCGTCCGCGTCAACGCCGCAAACAAGGAAAGGTCTGTTGCGCTTCCGCCTCACACGACCAACGGCGACCAGCAGCTCTATCACGACAAGTCCGCCAGCTACAGCAAAGGCCTTCTGCAAAATTCCTACGCAGTGGTGAACCCGGCTGCTTGGACAAGCTTCACGAAGGCCTTGGGTTCCGGTCTCGCCTCTGACTGGGACAACATCATCATCGGCGGCACGCGTTCGGAGAACGGGCCGCAAGGAGCGTATGCCTTCGACTTGGAAGGCACGGACTCCGGGCAATTCGGCAATGCTCCTTCCCCCGCGAATCAGGAAAATCTCGTTGTGGTCCCTCCCTTTGCCACTGTTGTCAGCACTAATTACGGACAGCAATTGGTTGAACTTTATTGGGGCGCTCTGTTGCGCGATGTCGCGTTCACTGACTATGATGAGAACACAACGGCCATAGATGCAGCGGCGGAAATGACCACCTTCCCGGACTACACAGGACCGAGAAACAGCAGCGGGCAGGTTACGCCGGATCTGCTGTTCCGCGGCGGTTTCCCGGGTGAAACCGTGGGGCCGTACATGTCACAGTTCATGATCACACCCACGGCCATCGGCCAGCAGGCCATCGGCCAGCAGCTGACGACATACGTTCCCGACGTCGATTACATGACCGATATCAACACCTGGTTTGAAGTCCAGAATGGCATCCCAACAGGACTGTCGAACCAGAATGCATCGGATTTGCAGTACCTGCACAATGGCCGCGGCCTTGCCGCGTATACCCATGTCGATGTGCTCTACGAGGCGTACTTTGTTGCGCTTCTTGCCATGGGAACCCTCGGCGTACCACTGAACCCGGGCAATCCCTATGTCGGCAACAGGACGCAGAATGGCTTCTGCACCTTTGGCGCGCCGGATTTCGCGGCCTCGCTTGGGGAAATCTCCGCCCGTGTTTTGGACAAGGTATGGTATCAAAAGTGGCTCATCCACCTCGTTCAGCGCCCTGAGTCGGGCGGTGGTCTTGTTCAATTACAATTAGATCCTACTCTGGGAAGCGCCCAAGCGAAAGTGAACAGTAACTGTCTGAACTCGCAAGGCGTTGCGCAGACATTCAGCAAGTATGGGACTTATCTGCTTCCGCAGGCCTTCCCCGAAGGCTCGCCGACCCATCCGTCCTATCCAACGGGCCACGGCACGGTTGCGGGCGCTTGCATTACCTTGCTGAAGTTCTTCTTCGACGGCGCCTACGTGATTCCCAATCCCTTGGTACCCGCGGACGACGGCCTCTCGCTGTTGCCTTACACCGGTTCGGACGCGGGCCAAATCACCGTCTGTGGCGAACTGAACAAGCTCGCGCACAACGTCTCTTTCGGTCATGGGATCCACGCGGGCATCCACTGGCGCAGCGACAGCGATCAGTCCATGATCCTGGGCGAAGCCTATGCCATTAGCATGCTTCAGGACAGGGCCTCGTGCTACAACGAGAAGTTCACCGTCAGCTTCCAAAAGCTTGATGGAACCACTGCGACCATCTCGAACGAATAGCTATTAATCGTTGCAAGCGGGGCTGNNCAGGAACAGTTCGTGCATCTCACCCGGCACCCGAAAGCCATGGGCGAGCCGGTCCACAGAAATCTGAGCGGCCGGAAGATCTCTCAGCTTCCTGAACGGCTGCCCCGTTCATTTAATGTAGGGCCAGCCATGTAATAGTCGCGGACTCCAGCAGCGCTTTCCGGAAGGCATTCCTTGGCGAAAACACCCCAAATCCAAACTCCGGTGTATTAGCCCACGCCCCAGTCCCTTGAGGCCTCCACGGCTTCGGGAGCGAGCCAGGTCACCGTGCTCACGGATGCCAACAAAGCCGCAGACATGATCATCGGCATGGCGCGCGCATGCTGCTAATCTTTTCCGCCCGGAGCGCAAGAGTCAATCCTGTCGGACGAACAGCTCGCCATTGCCGTGTTACCCGACCAGCTCAACTACGACCTGCCGTTCAACGGCTTCACGTTCACCGCGTGCAATGAAAACAACAAGTTATCGTCCAGCGACCGCCGGAGCCCTGTACGTTTCAATCGCGCCGGGCAGGGCTTGCGAATTGATGCTTCCGCTCGGCGCTGAATTGGGGCATCCGCCTGGAATACTAAGGTGCCTCTTCGCCGTGGGCCACTTTATATTCCCCTAATGAATACTCTGTCACATAGAAAGTTCAATGGATCCTTGGGGAATATTAATATCCCCGCCAATTGTATATTCCGGAGGCTACCTGGAATGTCCGGGCAGAAACCACTCCGGTGGCGCTTTGCCTCGCGCCCGATTTGCATTTGAACGTTATTGGCCGCTGCGCTATCAGTGAGTGTGTTTTAACTCACCTTATAACGTATTANNCTGTGGGGCGCCGCTGACTACCGCTTAGCGACCATCCCTTGGCGCAAAATCAAAAGCTTAAAAATTTCTGAGCCAGCGGCAGACGCCTCCCGGCGCCAAATGCTTTGGATGTGACTTTAAGCCCGGGGGGGGCCTGCTTGCGCTTGTACTCGTTCCGGTCAACCATCCGGGCGATATCTCGCACCATATCTCTGGCGAACTCATAATGCTCGGCAATTTCGTCTGGGCTTCTCAGGTCTTCAATATATGCCTTTAGAACTGTATCGAGCACGTCGTAGGGTGGCAGCGAATCTGTGTCCTGTTGGCCAGGGCGCAATTCCGCCGACGGCGGCTTGATCAATGTATTTTCCGGGATGAT
>PKXT01000118.1 GCA_003133505.1 Acidobacteriota bacterium | reverse complement strand
CGGCAACTTCGTGAAGGCTAGCGTGGAATCCGTGACCGAGGCTGCGGCCGGCGCGGCCAAAGAGATCCCAGCCGACTTCCGGATCTCGATCACCAACGCTCCGGGAAAGCAAGCCTTCCCCATTTCCAGCTTCACCTATCTGCTGATCCCGAGCCAGATTCCGGATGCCGCCAAGGGCGACGCGATCAAGGGATTTCTGCAATGGATGTTGGCCGACGGCCAAAAGTACGCCGCAGGTCTCTTCTACGCCCCGCTGCCGAAGGAAATAGTCGCCAAGGAGATGAAACAGATATCGCAGGTCAACGCACAGAATGGTCCGGCCAAGAAGTCCAAATAACACCCGCGACAACCAGCATGGCTACGCCGTTAGTGGTAGAAACTCCGGTGATCCGGCGACAGACTCAGGCGGGCGATATCGTCGCCCGCTGGGTCGTCACGGTCTTTGCGGCGAGCATCTTGTTTGTCACTGCCCTGCTGGTCTATCAACTTTGGACTGGTTCGGCGCCTTCCCGCTTGAAAAGCGGTTTTGGTTTCCTTACATCCACGCAGTGGAATCCGGTAACGGAAGAATTCGGGGCTCTGCCGTTTATCTACGGTACGGTCCTCACCTCGGTCTTAGCGCTTCTGATCTCGGTGCCCCTGGGGCTGGGGGCGGCCATTTATCTAGCGGAACTGGCGCCCGCGCGCCTATCGGATGCGCTCACTTTTCTAGTGGAGCTGCTGGCCGCGATCCCCAGCGTTATTTACGGGGTGCTGGCGATTTTCGCGGTTGTTCCCTTGATGCGGTCGCATGTGGAACCGTTTCTGAAGTCCAGTCTGGGCTTCCTGCCTCTCTTCAAGGGCCCGTCGCTTGGTGTTGGCTTCCTGACCGCGGGCGTGGTGCTGTCCATCATGACCGTCCCGTATATCGTTTCGGTGTCGCGCGAGTCTCTTCTGGCGGTGCCCAGGGAGCAGCGGGAGGCCGCTTTGGCCCTGGGGGCCACCCGCTGGGAGATGGTATGGCAGGTGGTGGTCCCCTACGCGAAACTGGGAATCTTCGGTTCCATTTTCCTCAGCCTCGCGCGGGCTTTAGGCGAAACCATGGCGGTCACGATGGTGATTGGGAACGACCCGAAAATCAGAGCCTCGCTTCTCGCCCCGGGTTATTCGATTGCCGCTGTGATAGCCAATGAGTTTTCGGAGGCGACCGGGGCCACCTACCAGGCGGCGCTGGTGGAGCTTGGATTGATTCTGTTCGTTCTGACCATCATCATCAACGCAGTGGCGCGGCTGATGATCGCGGCCACTACTCGAAAGGGCTCCAAACGGTCATGAGCAATCTGCTGATCTGGCGCAAGGGCGTAAACTCGGTGATGCTGACAGTCACGGGCGTCTTCACCGTAATCACCGTCGCTGCGCTTTTCCTGATTTTGGGATACCTGGTCTATTACGGAGGCAGTTCGCTCGATTGGAATTTTTTTACCAAGCTGCCGCTTTCGGCGGGGGAAACGGGCGGCGGATTGGCCAACGCAATTCTCGGCAGCTTGGAGATTGTCGCCGTGGCCGCGCTCATAGGCCTTCCCATTGGATTTCTCGCCGGCGTCTACCTGTCCGAATTCCCGGACAAGGTGTTTGCGCCGGCCGTGCGGTACGTGGCGGACTTGCTCAATGGAATCCCGTCCATTGTGGTGGGCCTCCTCGCCTGGGGCCTCCTGGTGGTTCCGATGCGGCAGTTTTCCGGACTGGCCGGCTCGATTGCGCTCAGTGCGATGCTGATTCCCATCGTCACGCGGCAAACCGAGCAATTCCTGCGCGAGGTGCCCAACTCGCTTCGAGAAGGAGCCCTGGCGCTGGGCGCGTGCAAATGGAAAATGGTCGCCACCGTCGTGGTGCCCGCCGGCAGCAAGGGAATCCTGACGGGCATGATCCTCGGCGTGGCGCGCATTTCCGGCGAGTCGGCGCCTCTTCTGTTCACGGCATTCAACAACCAATTCTGGAATGGCTCGATCATGCAGCCAACCGCGTCTCTGCCCGTGATGATCTACTTCCGCGCGCTGTCGCCCTACGACGACTGGCACCGGCAGGCCTGGGCCGCCGGCCTGGTGCTGATCGGCATGGTACTGACCGCCAACATACTGGCCCGCCTGGTCATTGCGAGAGGGATCTCCGTTCCCCGTGGCTAACATCGAGAATCTTATGAGCACCGTACCCGACTACGCTCCCGAATCGAAGACCGCCCAGGACCGAAAGGGGGCTCCCTTGCCCACGCCTACGCCCGCGCCAGGTCCCAAGCTGCGGGCCACCAACGTCAACTTCTTTTACGGTACGTTTCAGGCCCTCTACGATATCTCGCTCGACATGCAAGAGCACCTGGTGACGGCGCTGATCGGCCCTTCGGGTTGCGGCAAATCGACCTTCCTGCGCAACCTGAACCGCATCAACGACACCGTGCGCAATTCCCGCATGGAAGGGAAGATCCTGTTGGACAACGAAGACGTGCGCGAGGTCGATGTCACCAACCTGCGGCGGCGCGTCGGCATGGTTTTCCAACGGCCCAATCCGTTCCCCAAGTCGATCTTCGAAAACATCGCTTACGGGCTGAAGATCAACGGCATGGCCAAGCGCAGCGAAATGCGCGACAAGGTGGAGCGCAGTCTGCGGCGCGCGGCCCTGTGGGACGAAGTCAAGGACAAGCTGCACGAATCGGCCTACGCGCTTTCCGGCGGCCAGCAGCAGCGGCTTTGTATTGCGCGAGCGCTGGCGGTGAATCCGGAAGTGCTGCTGCTCGACGAGCCGTGCTCGGCGCTCGATCCGGTGAGTACAGCAAAGATTGAGGAGTTGATGCTGCAGCTCCGGTCGAGCTGCACCGTGGCCATCGTAACCCACAACATGCAACAGGCCGCGCGGGTTAGCGACGTGACCGCTTTCCTTCTGGAAGGCAAGTTAATTGAATGCCGCCCCACCGCGCAGCTATTCACCAACCCGGCCGATCCACGCACAGAGGCCTACATCACCGGACGTTTCGGCTAGGAGCGAGAACTTGGAACGCCACTTTGAACAAGAATTTCAAGACCTGCAGCAGCGCCTTCTTTGGATGGGCAGCTTGTCTGAACGCGCCGTGCATAAGGCTGTCCACGCGGTGCTGGAAGCGGATGAAGCGCTGGCCGAAGCCGTCCTCGAGGAAGAGCCAGCGATTAATGAATTGCAGATCGAGATGGACGACCGTATTACCCGCCTGCTGGCGCTGCAGCAGCCCATGGCGGCGGACCTGCGCCTGCTGATTGGCGCGTCGCGCATCAACAGTGATATCGAACGCATCGGTGACCAGGCGGTAAATATCGCGCAATCGGCCACGCGGATTCTCCGGCATCCGCAGGTAAAGCCCTACGTTGATCTGCCGCGCATGAGCGGACTGGCCGAGAACATGGTTCGCGACAGCCTGAACGCGCTGGTGAAACGCGACGTGGATCTGGCCAATAGCGTCATGCGACAGGACGATGAAGTGGATCGCCTCCGCGACCAGATGTTTCGCGAATTGCTGACCTATATGATGGAAAACTCCGCAGTCGTATTCCCCGCGTTTGAACTGGTGCTGGTGGCCAAAAATCTGGAACGGATTGGCGACCATGCCACCAACATCGCCGAAGACGTCATCTACATTGTTGTCGGACGGGACGTCCGGCATCCTGCGCTCGACCGCCGCTGAAGGCGGCAATAGTCTTCGAGGGCATCTCGCTCAATTCAGAAATAGGGGCGGGGGCGGACGTATTTCTAATCGCAACTGCCGCCACAACCGCTTAAAGATAACTCTTTACTAATCCATAACATGTGATTTTCTAAACGGAACTAAATTCAATTTTTCGCCAATAGTTCGAAACCCGGGGTCCCGGATAAACGCTACGCGTTTTCCGGGATGACATAAAGGCATGAGGGGCGCGGGGGCGGTCCACGTGGCGGCGGGAGACGGTCGGCATGGTGGTGCCACGAGGGGGGTGCATCCCCGGGGGGGGGGGCAAAGGCCATCCTGTGCAAGATCCCTGGCGCAACATTGGCGGCGGCCACGTGTTTAAATAGACATGAATTCGATCACAAAAAATACAAAAAGCATCCCCAATCCCATGGGGCACAATTCCCTGGCGCGCCAATCCATTTGGCTGGTGCTGGTGGCGGGACTGGTGCTGGCGGGCACCGCATCCGCGCAGGACTCAAGTTGGGTGCCCTGGGGCAAGCAGAAAAACGGCCTTAGCATGGCGGTCTATCCGGTCTCTCCGCGAATCCGCCAATTGACTGGCATCCGGTTCAATGTCGCGTTGCAAAACACCGGCAAGACCGACTTGGACGTGAACCTGGGCACCTCGGTGGGCAATGGGAGGATGCTGTATCCCGACAAGATCGCCCTGGTGCTGAGCGACGAGGACCGCCCTCGCACGCTGGCCCTTCGCGAAACCAAGGAAGCCGCGAGTGGCGCGACTCCCTTGATTGTTCGCATTGCCGCCGGCAGCAAGTATTCTTTTTCGGTAAACCTCGACGATTATTGGTTCCCGCCTTCGGGCAAGTTCGATACCAAGCTGAAGCCGGGCTATTACGCGATTGAAGCGCGCTTCACCGGCGGAGCCACGGCCCAGCCGGTGGCGACCTCCGCGAGCAACGCCAGCGGACCGGCGGCTTTTTGGACCGGCTCCATCAAGTCCAAGCGGCTGCGCTTTAGCGTCGGCCCGGGTTACGCCTACGGTTATTATCCTCGCCCGCGCTTTGTCCGCTATTGGCCCTACGGGCCGTACCCATATCCGCCGTACGGGTATCCACCCTATCCACCACCTCCGCCTCCACCCCCGGCGGCGCGGAATCAACAGCAGCAGGACCAACAACAGCAGGACCAACAGCAACCACAACAGAACCAACCACCTCAGCAACAATAGCTTTACTGCTGTGCGCCTGCTGTTATGCAAACCGAAGGACCGCGGGGCGTCCTTGCACGGCAGCAAATGCGGCCGGGACTGAAGCCCGGCCCTACAAGAGCAAGCAAAGGCAAGATGGCGGGCGTGAAGCCCGCCGCTACATAAACCGAAAGGAGCCCGAGCTAGAAGCCGGGGCCGGAGGGATAGGCGGGGAGGTCAGGGGGGCGAGGGGGCAGTCCCTGGGGCTGGGCCGGAAGCTGCTTCATCACCTCGCTGATGGCCCGTTCGAGCTGAGGGTCGTGGCCGGCCAGTACCTGGTCGGGAGTGTTATCCACGATGATATCGGGCTGGACGCCATGATTTTCCACCACCCACTCGCTGTCGAGCCCATACATGGCAAATTCGGGGCGAGTGAGGTAGCCGCCGTCTATCAGAGGGATGTAACCGCGAATGCCGCGGACGCCGCCCCACGTCCTCATGCCGATGAGCGGACCAAGGTGGTAATACTTGAAGTAGTAGGAAAAGATGTCGCCATCGGAGGCGGCATATTCATTGGTAACCGCGGCCATGGGGCCGTGGAAGACGGTATCGGGAGTGGTGCCGCTTTCGAAATTGCGGGCGGCGCCCATGCCGGCGAGAATGCGGCGCAAGCGCTCGAAGATAAGCTGATCCACAAAGCCGCCGCCATTGTAACGAACGTCAATGATCAGGCCTTCCTTGCGGATCTGGGGGAAGAACTGCTCGACAAAGGCGTTGAGGCCGACGTCTTCCATATCGGGAAGGTAAATATAACCGACGCGGCCGTTGGTGGCCTGGTCAACCTTGCGGCGATTGGTTTCGATCATATCCAGCTCGCGCAGATTAAATTCGGTCTGTAGGGTTTTCACGGTGACGTGGCGCGCGCCCGCCTCGGTGGGAGTGGAGTTCACGGTGAGAGCTACATTGTCATTGGCGGTATTGACGAAAGCCCAGTAGGGATTTTCAGGGGACTGGATCGAGCGGCCGTTGACCGCCAGAAGGTAGTCGCCTTCGCGGACGTCCACGCCCGGCTCGGTAAGCGGGGAGCGAACGGCATTATCCCAATTCTTGCCGCGATAAATCTTTTTGATGCGGTAACGGCCGCTGGCGGAATCCAATTCAAAATCAACACCCAACATTCCGACATTGACGGGCTTGAGGTCGGGATAATCGCCCGCGCCAACGTAAGTGTGGGAATTGGAAAGCTCGCCGACCATCTCGCCCAGAACGTAATTCAAATCGAAGCGAGTGGCTACGTATGGCAGCAACGCGGCGTATTTGTCGCGCTCAGCGGTCCAATCCACGCCGTTCATTGATTTCTCGAAGAAGTAATCGCGCTCCTGGCGGTAAAATTCGTTGAAAATTTGGGTCCATTCGGCGCGAGGATCCACTTCCATTTTCATGGCGGTGAGATTGAGCGCGCCTTCGCCAGCTTTTTTGGGAGCGGTGGGCTTGGCCTCAATGATGCCGTAGGTGTGATCGGGAGCGTCTTCCTCGCCGCTGCGCTTCTTGGAGGCGTACAGAATTTTTTCGCCGTTGAAGGAAACGGTGAAATTGTCGGCATCCTCAAGGAGGACATGATCCTT
Source organism: Acidobacteriota bacterium (assembly GCA_003133505.1). Lineage (GTDB taxonomy): Bacteria > Acidobacteriota > Terriglobia > Acidiferrales > UBA7541 > PALSA-278. The sequence goes on along the minus strand of PKXT01000118.1, from coordinate 1,120 downwards.
GCCTTCCTTCATGTCGAAAGCGTGAATGGCCGATGTTTCGCCGGGGATGGGGCCGGAAAGTCCGGAGACCGGAGAATCGAGGTAAAAGACGTAGCCCTTGGCGGCGCCAAGATCGGAGACCACTCCGGGAGGCATGGGAAGGGCGAGGACGCGGTCTTCGATGCCATCAAGATCAATGCGCAAGGCCTCCTTCATGGGCTGGCGTTCCTTGGCCTTGTCGTCTTTTCTATTCTTGCCGTCTTTGCCGTTTTTGTCCCTCTTGGTGTCCTCGTCCTGATCCGGTTTCTTGTCAGAATCACCGGCCAAAGTATCGGGCGACTTGGAAGTGTCCTCCGGAGATTTTTTGGCGTTTTCCTCGTCGCTCTTGGGAGCGAAGGGCGAAGGCTCGTCTTTGCGCAGAGTCACTGTGAAAACGCGGGTAGCTTTGGGATTGGAAAATTCGGAATCATAAACGCCGATGACTTCGTTGTAATCGCGATTGGAAAGGAAATAGAGATATTTGCCTTCAGGATCGAACATGGGATTCCAGCTGCCGTAAAAATCAGTGGTAACCGGAGTAAATTTTTTGTCGGCGAGAGAATACAGGTAAATCACTCCGTTGGTATTTTTGCCGATCTTGGAATAGGCGATCCAGCGGCTGTCGGGCGACCAGACGTAATCGGTAACATCGAAATAATGGCCTTGGTCAATCAGAACCGGTTTCTTGTCGTTGACGTCAACGAAAAACAAGCGCAGGTCTTTGTCGGCAAAAACGAGTTTTTTGCTGTCGGGCGACCAGAAAGGCTGCAGCCGGAATACGGAACCATCGGTGGTGATGCGTTCCTCGGGGCCGGAACCATCCTGGGGAGTGATGTAAAGCTCGTCTTCCCCGGAGCGATCGGAAAGATAGGCGACCCACTTTCCGTCCGGCGACCAAACGGCGTTTTTTTCGCGGATGCCGGAAGTCTGGGTGAGATTGCGAATGCTGCCGTCTTTGGCTGGAACGGTGAAAACATCTCCACGCGCGGTGAAAACAGCGCGCTTGCCTTCGGGCGAAATGTCGAAGGACTGAATCGTCTTGTAAGCGGGAACCCAATGCGGGAGAGCCTGGTCTTCGTCGCCGGGAACGTAAATGGTGAGT
>PKXT01000069.1:6803-7064 GCA_003133505.1 Acidobacteriota bacterium | reverse complement strand
GTCGACCAATACTTGATGGAAAGGAATGCTGAGATTCTGCTGGCGCGGAGCGCCGCCCCCGATTCCATATCCAGCGACGCGACGATCCTGGTCTTGGGACGTCAAGGCTATGAAACAGCTGTCCGAGGAAAGAACGGGTTTGTCTGTATGGTGGAAAGAAGCTGGATGGAGGCGTTTGACTCGCCTGAGTTCTGGAACCCGAAGGTGAAGGGTGCCGAATGCCTGAATCGCCAAGCTGCGCGATCGATATTGCCGATCGCT
>PKXT01000069.1:0-6795 GCA_003133505.1 Acidobacteriota bacterium | reverse complement strand
GTTCATGATGTCGAAGTCGGCATATCTATACGACGAAGGGGATCACAACGGACCACATCTGATGTTCTTTACCGCGCTCAAGGACGGTAAGAATTGGGGGGCTGGCGCATCGGGCTCGCCAGTTGTTTCCGGTCCTTACTGGTTCTTACCGTCGAAGGAACCGTCCCAGGCGAAAGGGCTGCGCCGATTCTTGTGTTCGCAGTCGAAGTTGCAAAGTGGTCCGACGGAACGGCCGCACCCATGCATCAAGAGTAGATTGACCACTACGCAATCGAGACATCCCACTGAGCTCCGGCATGGCAACCCGAGTGGCCTGCCCAGCGAATTGTCGGCAAACCGGAAGCTATCCAGAAACGGGCATATGGGAAACGTGTGGGGCCGCTCAACGTCTGGAGCCACAATCGGGTTATGGCGTCTCTATTCCAGCGGCATCGGTTTTCGCAAAGAGCAACGGCAATTCCGTTTTGGTATAGTTTGTTCAGGCTGACGATTTCGGGCTTCATTGATCGATACACGGAGGCCATTGCTGGCTCGCCAAGCATCTTCCACATTCGGATACTGCTGGGTGTTGCCAATCACAGCTTTGCGGCGAATGCGCTTTCCGGGAGTTCACCGTCCCACCAAAGAAATTCCCAACAGTCGGGTCCGTGCTTCCTATGGCCGAGTCTTAGATTTCCTTGCTGATAGCGGACGCGCATTATCTCTCCTCCGGTGACTGCACACCGGAGACGAGCTTATGCCTGCGAGATCGCTCGAATGAAACATTCTGCCGACTGGTGCGGTATGGATGAAAAATTTGGAGGGTTTCGCACAAGCCCCCAATGCGACCGCTTCGCGGAGCGCGTCAACCCACAACCCAACCCACAACATGCGATGTCTTGTGCGACCTCCGCGAACTTTGGCAGTCCCCGCGGACTTTTGACACGGTAGAGGTCTAGGGTTCGAGTGCCCACGGACCTACCATATTTTTCAATGGCTTGGCAGCTTTGGCCTCACTGCGTGAGGCTCCAAATGGCTCCAATGGGAACTCCAGATTCTCCCGTTTGGGAGAGCGCCGTGGCACCAGACTGGACGCATGAAGACTCCGGCAGTCAACTCAATCCGGCGCTGGAGCAGTCACCTTCGGCAAGAATAACCGGCTCGGTTATCCCCAAGATCCCTCGCTGGGACCGTTTTTCCAATCCACAAGATGCGGTGTCCCGTGGAGCTGCGCCTTTTCAATAATTTCCGGCTCTGTTCTTTCCATACCATAGCGAGGAGCAAAACCGCACGTCGCGGCACATTGCTTGGGCGTGGCCAAAGGCGTAAGCTTACGGCATGAAGTTTTGTCGAGTCGCCGGAGCCTTTCTGTGTGTTCTCCTGACCGGCGCGCCGATGATGGCGTGCATGCTGCCGGATGCACAGCTATCGGCAGACGAGATGCAATGCTGCAAGCAGATGGCCGGCGATTGCCAGTCCGCTGGCATGCCCGCGTCCCATTCCTGTTGCAAGACGGTAATTCGCCCGCACTTCGATCTGCGACCGTCGGCATCCGCTTCGCTCTCTGCGCCCACACTGCTTTGGACGGCTGTGAATACCCCCCTCAACACGACCCACGCAGAAAGCGCCCGCCATTTTAGTTCTTTGCGCGCGGACGCGCATGGCCCACCTGGCTGTGCGATTGACGCCACACTTCCTCTGAGAATCTAGCCCGCCTCTCTGTTCCGTACCGAGACAATCCATTGGTGTGTGTTGTCGAAGTGTATTTATTTGGAGGAGAGGCATGAAATTTTTGCGAATCGCATTTCTGTGCTTGGTCGCGTCCGCGGCTGCGCATGGCCAAAACCGCGCAGTCGTTACACCGAATATCTCCGGACCGCCTGTTCCACCCGTTCAATCGCACTCGGATGGGGCAGCCGCGACGCCTTTGGCGTGTCTCGTTGAGGAAGCAGAGCGCAATAATCCGGAAATTCTGGGGGCACAGCATGGGTGGCGGGCGGCGGTGAATGTTCCCCAGGAAGTTTCAGCACTGCCGGAAACGCAGTTGTTCGTCCAGCAGTTCAATGTGGGCAGCCCGCGGCCATTCGCCGGATACACCAACAGCAATTTCGCCTATGTCGGGATCGGCGGCTCGCAAGACATACCGTATCCGGGCAAGCGGGCATTGCGAAGCAGCGTTGCCGAATACGCAGCTAGCGCTCTGCATGAAGACGCCGAATCGGTGCGCCGACGCGTCGTCGAAACGCTCAAGCTGGCGTACTACCGCCTCGCTTACATCCAGCAGACTCTGGAGGTTCTTAGAGACAACGATCAACTCCTGAAGGAAGTGGAACAGCAGACTGAATCGCGTTACGGAGTGGGGCAGGGGAGCCAGCAGGACGTGCTCAAAGCGCAGTTGCAGCACAGCAAAATCCTTCAGGAAATTACCATGCATCATCAGGGCGAAGGCCAGTTCGAAGCCCAGATCAAGCAGGTTTTAAATCGTCCGCAAGCGTCGTCCGACATTGTTGCCGAGCCTTTGACGCTCACACCATTGCAGCACAGTGACGCGGAACTCATGCAATTGGCTCAGGACCAAAATCCAGAACTGCGCGCCCGCTCGCAGATGGTTCATCACGGCCAAGCGCAAGTGGATCTAGCGCATAAGGAATTTCTTCCTGATTTCAACATGCAATACGAGTGGGAACGGACTGACCCAGCCCAATTCCGGGCCTATTACGTGGCCACATTCGGCATTCGCCTCCCCAATCGGCAGAGGCAAGACGCCGAACTGGCCGAAGCCAAAGAGAGCAAAGTGGTCGCCGAAGAGCAGATGCAATCGGAAATTCAGCGCGTCCTTTCGGAGACCAAGCAACAGTGCGTGCTGGTGCGCGCGTCTGAGGAGCGCCTGAAAATTTATCGTGAAGGACTGATTCCGCAGTCTCAAGCGGCGTTTCAGGCGGGGCTCACGGGATACGGTTCAAATCGCGAGGATTTTGAGAGTCTGCTCGGAAGTTTCCTCGACGTGCTGAACCTTAATTTGCAATACCGCCAGGAATTGGTGGAACACGAGTCCGCACTGGCGCGGCTAGAGCGGCTTACAAGAGTGGCGCTGCCATGACCGATTCGCATGAAGTTCGGCGTTTTCGAACAGCATTTTTAGTTGCGCTCACCTCAGCAGTTGGCTTCGCGATAGTGGCCGGCGCGCTGTGGTGGCGGCTTGACCGCAGCCACTCCGCCCCAATGGCGCAGACCGCTCCACCCGCAGCCGCTTCCACAAGCATGCCCATGTCCGAGGGTAATGCTACGGTGCAATCCCCGGCGGCTTCCGGCAACGAACAATTGACGGAAGCGCCACTCGCACCCATTCAGCTGACGTCGCTGCGTATGCAGAGCATTGGTGTGCAGGTGGGCACAGTTGAATCAAGGGTGGTGGATGACGAACTGCGGTTCTCCGGCAATGTGCAAGTGGATGAGCGGCGGCTCGCATATGTCCAGACGCGCTTCGCAGGGTGGATTCGCGCGCTATATGCCGATGCGACTGGCGACTTCGTCCGTAAGGGCCAGCCGCTATTCACTATTTATAGCCCGGACCTGATGGCCACCCAGCAGGAATATTTGCTGGCAAAGAAAAACCGGGCGGCCATGCAACAGAGTTCAGTGGACGGGGTGGCGGCGGGAGCGGCTTCACTATTCGACGCGGCACGAGCGCGGCTCCTGCAATGGGATATTCCGGAAGGCGAGATTGCGAAACTGGACACCACCGGAAAAGCGATCTCCGATTTGACCATCAATTCCCCGGTTTCGGGATATATCACCGAGAAAAACGCGCTTCCCAATATGTTCGTGCAGCCCGAAACGAAACTCTACACCATCGCCGACCTCTCGGACGTGTGGGTTTCCGCACAGGTCTTCCAAAATGATGTGGGAAGAATAAAGCCCGGTGACTTGGCCACGGCAACGGTTGATGCCTATCCCGGAAGAGTTTTCAGCGGGCGCGTGGACTACATACTTCCCCAGATGGACGTGACCACGAGGACGTTACCCGTGCGGTTTGTTCTGCAAAATCCCGATCTAAAGCTGCGGCCGGGAATGTACGTCAATATCCTGGCGAATCTGCCACTGGGAAGGCATGTGGTCGTTGCGGCGTCCGCCGTATTCCACACAGGGACCAGGAATCTTGTTTTTCTCTACCGCGACGGCGGAAACATCCTGCCGCGTGAGGTCGAATTGGGTCCATCGGTGAAAGATGGGTTCATCGTACTAGAGGGTCTGAAAGCCGGCGACCGCATCATTACATCCGCGAATTTCCTGATTGATTCCGAAGCACAACTACAGGCCGCGGCGGGCGCGTTTGTTCCCCCTCCGCCGGGGGCCGGGGCCGCAGCCGCGATGAATGCACCAGCGCAGACGGAAGCGATGATTGATCTGACCACCGATCCAACGCCCCCGCAAAAAGGAAGCAACACAATTCGCGTTCGATTAACTGCACCAGATGGAAAGCCGATTTCCGGTGCGCAAGTGACGGTCGCCCTTTTCATGCCTGCAATGCCCGCGATGGGGATGGCGGCAATGAACACCGTAATCCATGCGGACGACAAAGGCGGCGGATTTTACGAAGGCAAAGGTCAACTCGGCTCCGGCGGTACGTGGCAGGTAACTGTCACCGTNNATCGCCCGCGTCATCGACTGGTGCGCTCACAATCGCTTCCTCGTATTCACCGGCACTCTCCTGTTGCTCCTGGCCGGTATCTGGTCCATGGGCCACGTGCCTCTTGACGCGCTACCAGATATTTCGGACGTGGAAGTCATCGTGCACACGAACTGGGAAGGCCAGCCGCCGGACATCATCGAGGACCAGGTCACTTACCCCATCGTCACCGCTCTGCTGGCCGCTCCGCACGTGAAGGCGGTGCGGGCGCAAACGATGTTCAACGATTCCTATGTATTCGTCGTTTTCGAGGATGGCACGGACATTTACTGGGCGCGCTCAAGAGTTCTCGAATATCTCCAGCAAATTGCCGGCCGCCTGCCGGAGGGCGTTCATCCCGTCATCGGTCCCGACGCCACTGGCGCGGGCTGGGTTTTCGAATACGCACTCGTGGACCACTCACACACACACAGCCTGGCGGACCTGCGCAGCCTTCAGGATTGGCGTCTGCGCTATCAATTGGAGACGGTTCCCGGTGTGGCGGAAGTTGCCACTATCGGCGGTTTTGTCCGCCAATATCAGGTGAATCTCGATCCCAACAAGCTGCTCGCCTATGGGATTCCGCTTTCCGTGGTCATCGACCGTGTGAAGGCCAGCACCAACGAAGTGGGAGGGCGCGTCCTGGAGTTGAGCGGCACCCGTTACATGATTCGCGGCCTCGGTTACCTGCGCTCATTGGCGGACCTGGCGGACGTTCCGATCATGGCCAAGAACGGCACGCCCGTAATGGTGAAGGATTTGGGCACGGTTTCATTTGGTCCGAACATTCGCGAAGGTGTCGCCGACTGGCAAGGCGAGGGCGAAACCGTTGGCGGCATTGTCGTGATGCGTTACGGGTCGAACGCGCTGACGGTGATCAACGGAGTAAAAAAGAAACTTGCGGAAATCAAGGCTTCGCTGCCGCCCGGCGTCGAAATCGTTACCGGATATGACCGCGCCGGGCTAATCGAGGAATCCATCCGAACATTGCAACGCGATCTGCTGGAAGAGGCGATCATCGTGAGCCTCGTTATCATTCTGTTCTTGTTCCATTTCCGCTCGTCATTCATTCCAATTCTGACGCTGCCCATAGCGGTGATTGCTGCGTTTATTCCGATGTACTACCTGGGCGTCAGCTCCAACATCATGTCACTGGGCGGACTCGCGCTCGCCATCGGCGTGCTGGTGGACGCCGCCATCGTCATGGTCGAGAACGGTTATAGGCATCTCGCGGAACGCCAGGCGGCCGCCGCGTCGGAATCTGTGGTTGTAACCGAATCAGAACGACGCCGCACGTTAATCGAGGCCGCCAAGCAAGTGGGGCCTGCGCTGTTCTTCTCGCTGGTAATTATTGTGGTTTCCTTCCTCCCTGTTTTTTTGCTCGAAGCTCAGGAAGGCCGCATGTTCCGCCCGCTCGCGTGGACCAAGACGCTAGCGGTGGGGTTCTCGTCTCTGCTGGCAATTACGCTTGTTCCTGTGCTGATGGTGATGCTCATCCGAGGCCGCCTGAGGACCGAATCCGTAAACCCAATTTCGAGAATCACGCAAGCAATCTATTTGCCGGTCTTGCGTCTCTGCCTGAAGTATCGCAAGACCACACTGTTGGTAAATCTGATGTTTCTGCTCGTCACGTTTCCGCTGGTGTTCAAACTGGGCAGCCAATTTATGCCACCGCTATTCGAGGGCTCATCGCTCTACATGCCCACTTCGCTGCCGGGCATTTCCATTACGCAAGCGTCTCAGCTTTTGCAGGAGCAAGATAGAATCCTCCGATCCTTTCCCGAGGTCGAGACCGTATTTGGAACCGTCGGACGGTCCGACAGCGCCACGGACAACGCTCCACTCGACATGTACGACACGACCACAACGCTCAAGCCCCGCGCTGCGTGGCCGGCTGGAATGACGTACGAAAAACTCATTCTCGACATGGATGCGAAACTCCAGTTCCCCGGCCTGACCAACACCTGGACCATGCCGGTCGAAAACCGCCTGGACATGGCGCTAACCGGCATCAAGACCCCGGTCGGAATGAAAATCCAGGGGCCATCGCTCGAAGGCATCCAGCAGCTTGGCGCACAGATGCAGCAGATTCTTTCCGGCGTGTCGCAGGTCCGCTCGGTCTTCGCTGAGCGCGTGGCCCAAGGTTT
>PKXT01000232.1 GCA_003133505.1 Acidobacteriota bacterium | reverse complement strand
GTCAATCGCGGCGGTAAGGCGTTCAACAAACGTGTCCTGATCGAAGCCGATTGCGCTGTAGATGGTGCGTCCCTGCTGGTCGATGACCACAACCACGGGAATGGACGGCAGGTTGAGAAATTCATCCAGGCCGTCGGCGAAAAGAACCGGCACGCTCATCTTTTGGTCGCGAACGAAAGCGGGAACGCGGCTTTCATCTTCGTCAATGTTGGCGGCAAAAAAGGATACATCGTCGGAGCCGGCGTAATGTTGCCGNNGTGGCCCAGAAATTCAGCACCAGGATTTTTCCACGCAGGCTGGCCAATGGGAATGTTGTGCCATCCAGCCTTCGCAGGACATAAGCAAACAGGTCCCTTGCGTCCTGATTGCGTGAAACCACGGCTGTTGTGGCGGGCGAGGAGAGCCGGTCATACGCGGCCATTACCGCGTCCCCCATTCCGGCCTCGCTTCCATGCAACTGGCGCCAAACGTTCCCGAGTTTTTGGCGAACGAGACGGCGATCCACTTTTCCGCCGGTACCTTCTTCCGGAAGTACGAATGCGCTGGAATATTCCTGGAGAGCGTCGGGCAGGCGATGCTGCATTTCCGCAATCTCGCCTAATTTCTCGGCGGCGAAGGCGTTGGGATGCAGCTCATAGCTTCGCGAAAGATCGCGAATGGCCAGTGGAAAGTTCCGCTGCTCCATCTCAATGCGGCCGCGAATAAGGTATAGCGCCACGCGCCGCCGGTCCTGCTCGGCCTGCCATTCGGCCAGGGATTCGCGAGCGGGACGCCCGTCGGCTTGCAATTTTTCGGTGCGCTCAAGAACCCGGTTGGTGTAATCCACCGCCCGGGAAAGCCCTTGGGGGTCACCTTGAGCTTCCAGCAGGCCCACGGCCAGCATCATCATGTCGGTATCATCGGGCTGGAGCGCGATCAGGCGCTCGGCATAGTTAAGCGCGCGATTCGAATCCTGAAGCTGCTGGCTGGTTTCAACCAGCGCGCGATAGATTGCCGCCTTGCGCGGAGCGTCAGGATAGCGCTTCAGGTAATCCTCCAGATTGCGAATTAGAGCCGCGCGATCGTTGCCGGCTTCGGAAATGGCATGGTCGAGATCGGTCTCGGCTTTTTTCTCATCAACTAGGGCATTGTCGGCGGNNCGATTCCTGACCGGGGAAATGCCTGAAGGCGGTAGAACGGGAGACCATCGCCGTCGCGGAGCCAGACTCGGCGGATACTACCGGCGAGCGGAGAAACACCAGGCATAGGGGAAGGAAAGCTTTCAACATTGCCCTCTTATTCTAGCAAGCGAACGCAGCTTCGAACGCAGCGCCGTTATTTGACATGAAATAGATCCGTGGTTTTTCGCGCTGGAGATCAGCTCCCCAAGGCGGAGGCAAGCTATTGGAGATGGATGCCGCCGGAGACGGTGCGGATTTCGATCCGCGAGCCGGCCTCGCTGGTATGAGCGCGCAAATCGTGCTTGGAGTCGCTTTCCTCGGCGGCCAAAGGGACATCCGAGGAAATCTTGCCGCTCTCCGAGTGAGCATACAGGCGAAATTTCGCGTCCGGTGGCAATTGCAAAGTCACGTTTCCGGACGAAGTATGGAATTCCCAATAGCTCTGCTGGACTGGACTTCCCGCGACTGTGATTGAACCCGAAGAAGTCTCCACGCGGGCATCGTGTTGTAAGCCAGCCAGGCGCACGGTTCCGTTTCCCGAACCTAGGGTAACCGCGGCGCCGGGCCCCGCAACACTGATATTGCCGGAGCCGGTGTGGCCGTGCAGAGTCCCCTTGCATCCCGCCGCTTCGATGTCCCCAGTCCCTGAGGTGATATCCACGTCTCCTTGAGCGCCCGCGACAGAAATATGCCCGGTGCCGGAGATGAGCGTCACATCCTCTTGCACGCCGGCTACTTGATCGCTGCCAGAGCCGGTGGTGAGCTGGAGAGGCCCGCGAATTCCGGTCACTTCNNGCCGTGCACCTCTGTATCCGCGGGAACTTGAATCGTGTACGTGACGGAGAGATTGGCCACGCCGTGGCCTTCCTCGCCAATGTGGATCAAGCTTTCCTGTTGGTGAATGGGCGGATCTTCCGAGAGTTTTCGCGCGCGGTCACCGGGATTTTGCCAGGGCCATGTTTGCACCGTGAATTCCGCATGAATGTGAACCTGGCCATCCACACCAGGAGTAATTCTTGCAGTTCCCGCGGGAACCATTATGTGAATTTGTACCGGACCGCGAACGGAGAGCGTGCGGTCGAACGTGCCGCTGGATGAAGCCAAATGGCCACATCCAGCCAGCATCGCCAATGATACGAGGACGAACACCGCGAGGAGCGAAATGCCATAGGGCTGCCGAAAACAACGCCTGCAAAATTGATTTTCGCGCATAGTCAATGACTCTCTCAACCTGGCCGGCCGCCTTGTCCGCGCAGCTTATCATGATGCGTTACATAAGAGAATACGACCATAAGGGATGCCATGTTCCGCCCCTGCAAGAAAGAACCGGCGGACTGAAACCAGCACGTGGCCATATGCTCAGGAAAACTGAAACGAAAACGCCGCGACTCTTCAGCGGGATTTCAGTGTCTCGTTCAACGACCCTTGGCGATAACCTTCCATATCGAGTGTGACGTAGGCAAATCCAGCGCGGCGCAAACGCGCCGAAATTTCGGCGAGCATGCCGGCGGAAAGCGCGCGAGGCAACTCCTTCGCCGTGATCTCGACCCGGGCTAAATCTCCATGAGCGCGAACCCGAAATTGGCGAAAGTCCATGGCCCGAATTTCCGCTTCCGCGCGCTCGACCAGTGATAGTAGTTGCGGCGTCACCAAAGTGCCGTAGGGCAGCCGTGACGACAGGCAGGCCGAGGCGGGGCGATCCCAAATGGAAAGACCGGCATGGCGGGCCAAAGCGCGAATTTCGGTTTTCGTGAGCTCGGCATCGAGCAGCGGCGCGAGAACGCAATGTTCCGCGGCGGCGCGATGGCCGGGCCGGAAANNCGTCTGCATTGACGCCGTAAGCGATGGCCGCAAACCCGCGATCACGGGCCAGAGCCTCCATCCGGTCGAACAGTTCTTCCTTGCAGTGATAGCAGCGGTCGGGGTTGTTGGCCACATAAAGAGGGTTTTCAAACTCGTGAGTTTCGATCCATTCGTGGCGAAGACCCGTTGCGGCGGTGAACTCTGCGGCGATTTCGCGGTCATGGGCGGAATAACTGGGTGAGATGGCTGTCACCGACAAAGCGCGGCCACCCAGCACCTGGTGAGCGGCCCAGGCCAGATAGGCGGAATCGGTCCCGCCGGAAAAGGCGATCAGCACTCCGTCGAGAGATCGCAATGAGGCGAAAAGCTTTTCCTGTTTGGCGAGCGCAACAGCGGAAGGCCACGCGCCATTTGGGCGCGGAGGGTGGGCCTCATACATTGGCGGGCTCGAATCCGGGGACAACTTGGGCATAAGCGCCTATTGAAAATCCAGCAGCACGTCAACGGTAGCCGTTTGGGGATTGGTGCGCAAGAAATGGCCGATCTGGTCAATGTGGACGGGCAACGGAGCCAGGGCCTGTCGCGCTCCAGTGGCCAGGAATTCGTTGAAGTAACCCAGATCAAAAGGCTGACCTGTGACGATTTTCCACGCGGGACGAATGCGGCGTTCCGCGGCGAGAGACACGCCTGTTAGGATGAGATCGCCCATGCGATATTGCGGCCCTTCGGTAATCTTCACGAAATACGCGGCCCGGTTATGCTCATCGTCGAACGCCTCCACCGGCTCGACGAGTGCGTCGAGATACCCCGCGGCGCCATATTGCGCGCGGACGCCTTCCCATCCGCCGGTGATTCTTAAACCGTCGGCTGGATCTCCGGAATGTAAAGGCAGAAGCGCGTCAAGTTGGGCCGCCGAGAAAGCGGAATTGCCGCTCCATTTTGCGCCACCCCACGTGTAAGCCTGGCCTGGCTCGATGGAATCGGTGACCATCACGGATTCGGACGAGAGCTGTTTCGCGTCGCCAGCGGGCCGGGCTTGCACCGGATCAAAATGAACGTGAAGAAAGCCGTGCTGGAGATAAACAGGGCGCACCTGCTCCACATTGAACATTTCCATGGTGTAACGGGAATAGGGCTTGCCGACAACGTCGAGCAAGCGCTGTTGAATATGGGCGTCGGCACGCGCGAGGGCGTCGCTGACCTGAACGCCGGCGATACCCAGGCTGGGTCCGGCGATGCGGAACTGCATCACCTGCTGATCAGAGTTGGGAGCGACCTGCAAACGGTATTCGATCGAGCCTTTTATATTCTGTGCAGCGAGCAATCTGGTGAGCGTGTCGGCGATCATCCCCAGCAGCGTGCCTTGCAAAGGAGCGGCGGCATCGAAAAGGCCGATATCGCTTTTCAGCGCGGTGACGACGTCGGCGTCGGTCAGCCAGGGGAAATTATCGAACGAAACCGGAACGGAGGGACCGTCGGCGACTTGAAATTCCACACTAACATCTTCGCCCTGGGTGAAAAACGAGTAGCGCACGCTGGAAAAGCACCCCAGCGC
>PKXT01000130.1 GCA_003133505.1 Acidobacteriota bacterium | reverse complement strand
GTCGAATTGCTTCGATGGAACTATGGGCTTTCAAAAAACGGCTGGCCAAGGCCTTGTCTTCGCGCAACAAGCCCAGCAAAAGGTGTTCAGTTTCAATGTAGGGGCTGCCGTACTGGCTAGCTTCATATCTAGCGAAAAAAATCACGCGACGCGCTTTTTCCGTAAAGCGCTCAAACACGGGTCACCTGCTCTTCCTTCCCGCTATCTGCCAGCGCCAAAATGGCCGACGCTGAATTCGCTGCCAAGGATTTTTCCACAGGATGCAGCGAACCGCGTTCAAGGATGAACTCCCTGTCGGCGCGTCGCGCGAAGGACAGGTTGTGGGTGGCCATGATTGATGTGAGACCATGAGTGCGATGCAAGCGCCGCATAAGATCAAAAACAGATTCTGCATTGCGTTCATCCAAGTCACCCGTTGGCTCATCGGCCAAAAGCAATTGGGGATTGCTTACCAACGCACGCGCAATAGCCACGCGCTGTTGTTCTCCGCCCGATAACTCCGCGGTCCGACTCTCGGCGCGGTCGCCGAGACCCACTTCATTCAGCCAGCGGCGCGCGCTGCTCAGCGCCTTACCTAAATACGTCCCAGCCGCGAAAAGAGGCATGGCTACATTTTCAGCCGCGGTGAAATCGGGCAACAAATGATGCCGCTGCCAAATAAATCCTATGTTGCGGCCCCGAACTCGAGCGTTTTCCCGCTCTCGCAAATCAAAAAGCAATTCACCGGCGAAGTATACTGTACCGCTCGTNNCGCTCGTTGGAGTGTCCAGCGCGCCCAGGATGTGGAGCAATGTACTTTTTCCCGACCCCGAAGGGCCCGTAATAGCAATCATTTCGCCGCGCGCCACCACAAGATCCACTGCGACCAGCGCGGGGACTTCAAACGCTCCGGAATGAAAAATCTTTCGCAATCCTTCGACGCGAACAATCTCGGTTGTCGCGGCGCGCTGCTCCAGAATTAGAGAGGATTCTTGCTCGCCAGTTACTGTTGACATTTGCTTCTCACGAAGCCTTCTCCGGGCAAATCGACACCGCCCATGGAATCCGTCATCATGCCGAAAAAGGCAGTCCGCCTCCCTGCCAACGATCTTAGCACAGTCAACCAGATCGGTTTTGCGATGCGCTGTGAGCTTGAAAAATCTTNNCGTTGGCATGAAAGGGGACGTAAGGAATGGCATAAACTTCTGGATTTAGCGGAATCAAACGCCATGAATTGGCCGCTGCAGCAAAAACGTATCCGCCTACGAGACCAATTGTAGTTCCAATTAATCCCACTACCAGACCCTGCAGGAAAAAAATCCGGGCCACTTGTTCGCGCCGAGCTCCCAGCGACATCAAAACAGCAATGTCACGTGCCCTGTCGGTGACGCTCATAGTCAACACCACGAGAATATTCAAACCGGATATGAAAATAATTAACCCAATGAAAACGGCGGTAACCAATTTTTCGAGGCTCAACGCGCGAAACAGCGCCTGATTCTCGTCCATCCACGTGGTCAACGTGAAGCCCCGTCCTGCCCGCTGGAGAAGATCACGGCCGATGCGAGGCGCGTCGTCCAAATTCGTAACGCGCACTTCGAGGAGGCTCGCGACGTCACCGATAGCAGCCAGTTGTTGAGCTTGTTGCAGCGTGACGAACACCCAATCAGCATCGTAATCGTAGAAGCCGGAGTTGAAGATCCCGGNNTGCGCGTCCCGCCTGCATTTGCTGCAAAGCCCGATCGCCGCGCTGCTCGGCTGCGGGATCTATACCCTTCATTACCACGCCGCGCGCTCGTGTACCATTCGAGAGCAAGACCGTGCCATAAATCGCCGGCGCGATGGATTGCACTCCTGGGGTTGGTTCGAGCTTAGTGATAAGGGACTGATAGCCGGAGATTCCTTCCGGGTCGAGAGGCTTCAGGTTGATGTGGGCAGTGACTCCCAATAGACGATCGCGCAGCGCTGATCGAAACCCCGAATTCATGGCCAAGGCGACAACCAAAGTCATAACCCCGGCCGCCACGCCAGCAATCGATAGGATGGTAGCCAGTCGCAATACCACCGGGCGGTGGGGTGAACGCAAATAACGCCGGGCTACCAGCCATTCAAATTTCATGAATCTGTTCAAAGCACAATACGGAAATCGATTTCATTCAAATGCGCTCATTCAGATGAGGTACCTAAAAGGGGCCGCCCGCTTCCTCTCGAGAACCAAGTGGGCGCAGCAGCGGAAACAGGATTACCTCGCGAATTGAGCGGGAATCAGTAAGCAACATTGTAAGCCGGTCAACGCCAATCCCTTCGCCGGCAGTGGGTGGCATGCCATGCGCAAGAGCGCGAATGTAATCTTCATCCACGGACTTAGGGGCTTCGTCACCACCTGCCGCTACCTGTTCCTGAAATCTTCGTTCCTGTTCTTCAGGATCGTTTAGCTCAGAATAGCCGTTGGCAATCTCAAATCCGCCGGCAAAAATCTCAAAGCGCTCGGCCAGCGCGGGGTTATCGGCCCGGCACTTCGAAAGCGGCGAAAGCTCCCTGGGGAAGTCAACGATCGTCGTAGGCTGGATTAGGTTGGGCTCCGCGACGGCTTCGAAGAGCTGGCCGATGATTTCGCCATCTGGCGACTGCGGCCCCACTTCAATTCTAGGCTGGCCATTAACAACGGCCCAATCATTGAACTCCTTCGCGATATCGAGGGGGGCGCCAGCTATTTGCAAGGCATCAACAGTCAAAGCCGGCGCGGGGCCCGGAGGCCAATGGCGGACAATCGCCTCGTGCATGGTGAGACGCTCGATGCGGCCGAAATCCAGCATGTGTTCACCAAAAGGAACTGTGGTATTGCCGCAGAGCAATAGCGCCACGGAAGCAAGCAATTCATCGGTAAGGTCCATCAGGTCGCGATAGTCGCTATAGGCCTGATAGAACTCCAGCATCGTGAATTCGGGGTTGTACTTGGCTCCCACGCCTTCGTTGCGGAAATTTCGATTGATCTCATAAACACGATCCATTCCGCCAACTATTAGTCGTTTCAGGAAGAGTTCGGGAGCTACACGCAAGAACAGTGGCACATCATAAGTGTTGTGATGGGTTATAAAGGGCCGCGCGGTCGCTCCGCCAGCAATTGAATGCATCATCGGCGTTTCCACTTCAATATACCGGCGGCCATCAAAGAACCGGCGCAATTCAGCAATTAACAGGGCGCGCTTCCGGAAATTGTCTCGGGCTTTTTCATTGGCAATCAGGTCAAGATAGCGCTGCCGGTAACGAATTTCCACGTCGGCCAGTCCATGCCATTTCTCAGGCAGAGGCAGGAGGGCCTTGCTCAAGAACGCCAGTTTTTCCGCCCGGATGGTCAGTTCCCCTGTCTTGGTGCGAAATAAAGAACCCTCGACGCCTATGAAATCCCCCAAGTCTAGAAGCCGAAACATCTCATAGGCCGAAGTACCGACGACGTCCAATTTGACGTAGACTTGCAGACGACCTCCCTCACCCGCCAGGTGAAGAAAAGCCGCTTTTCCATGCGGACGAAGGGCCACGATTCGCCCAGCGACGCGCAGGCTAACCGGTTGCGCCTCGAGTTCCGCGGCATCGCGCCCTTGGAATTTCCCGATTACCTGCGGAATCGAGGAAGTGGCGTCAAATTTATGCGGATAGGCAGCATAGCCCAACGCCTGAATTGCTTGGAGGTTCTTGCGGCGCTGGGCAAACTGATCGATCGGTTCAAACTGCAACGGGAAACCTCTTTATGGGGACGAGCCGAGTATAGCGGGACGATTTCTATGGCGCAAGAAATGGGCACCATCCCTTCATGGCCAAACCTAAGCATCCCAGCAAGCGGCCATAGGGAACTTCGTGTCGCTGCGTTGCGTTTGCTATAATCAAGTGTTCATTGGAGGCACTGTGGCAGAGTCCCGGCTCAAGCCGCCCGTTTCAAGCCGCCGTAAGGTCACGGATGACTGGAGAGCTAGATTGCCCGAAGATAAGAGTGATTTGTTCGAGAGCATCGTTCAGCGTTGGGAAGCCGGGTACGCCATGTTGAGCGTGGCATTGAATGAGTCATTTATGCTAAGAAGCCGTGGCGAGC
Organism: Acidobacteriota bacterium; assembly: GCA_003133505.1. Classification (GTDB taxonomy): domain Bacteria; phylum Acidobacteriota; class Terriglobia; order Acidiferrales; family UBA7541; genus PALSA-278. The sequence continues at coordinate 7,864 of PKXT01000130.1, read as the reverse complement.
TGGTTCGCGCGCGCCAGCAAGCCGCGGTGGCAGGGGATTTGGCCAGATTGCTGACGTTTCCGCTTGCCGAAGCCCTGAGAGCTTTAGGCTCCCATGCCCGGAGACATGGCACCTATTCTCGCGTAGAACCGCTAAACCCTGTATTCTTTCGAGGCGAAACGGGACACCGTTTCGCCTCCCGGAATTCGCTGCTCCACGGAATATTCCCCGGCGAACGATTCCGCTTTCTTCAAAAGCTGCGGGCACTATCAAAGGCCATAGAGGAGATGACAGCAGAATTTCATCTCTCCGCTACGGCTATAGCGGAGGGAACAAGCACGCAACCCGGGGTCTGCTGGTCAGAACTCGATACCCTTCATTATGATCTGAACACTTGCCTTCGGGAAAGCGTTGTGGTGCTTAAATCATTCATATATGTCTTACCAGCGGCCGAGATGAAAAGCCTGCAAAGCCTCCTAGTCGTACCATCCTTGCCCCCCGTCTCGCCGGCGGGTCAGGAAACTGCNNCACTATTTAGGCCTGTGCCGCTTCCACTACAGCGAAGCCGACCGGCGATCTGACGAATTGAACCGTTCGCGAGAAAGCAACAGCAGGGACAACTCTCAAAGGGAGACGCGCATCGCATTAACTGATGCGTCTCTACGGCAATCGTGGCCCGACTGACGCGCGAAGAACCGAAAAAACCGGCTGAATTGACTGAAGCTGACGCTCTACGCCTGGCTCAACAAGGCGATGCGGCGGCTTTTGAGCGAATATATGAGTTGCACCGCAGGCGCGTTTATTCGCTATGTCTGCGCATGGTCAGCAATACGACGGAAGCGGAGGATCTAACTCAGGAAGCTTTCCTGCAGTTATTCCGTAAAATCGGCACGTTTCGGGGCGAATCGGCATTTTCTACCTGGCTTCACCGTCTCGCCGTCAATGTGGTGCTGATGCGGCTGCGGAAAAAAACTCTGCCGGCAACTTCCCTGGACGAGACCGCCGATGCAGATGACAGCGGTGAAGGTCCGAGGCGGGATTTCGGGGCTGCGGATCTTCGCTTAACAGGCGCGGTGGACCGCATGAATCTGCAGCGCGCAATTGAGACATTGCCACAAGGATATCGCGCTGTGTTTGTCCTCCACGACGTGCAGGGCTACGAGCACAACGAGATTGCGGATATCATGGGTTGTTCGGTGGGAAATTCCAAATCGCAGCTGCACAAGGCGCGCATGCGGCTGCGAGAACTGCTTCACGAAAGAGAGAGAGACCGCGCTCGCGAAAAGAGGCGCGCAGAAGCTGACGCTGATGAGGAACCAATTGACACCGATGCCTAAACCATTCGCTGTGACGATGTGCCGCGATTTTGAGGCTGAATCTGAAAACTGGCTGGCGGGGCGGCGCTCCCCGAACTTTGCCGAACATTTGGCATCCTGTGCGCGTTGCCGCCACTTAATGGCGGACTGGATGAGCCTGAGGATTGCCGCCCGGGAGCTGGGACTCGATCAGCCGGAGCCTTCCGCATCAGTCTGGCAAATGCTGGACGCTCAGTTGAGAAAAGAAGGTATTATCTCCTCCCAGTCCCCTCCGGTTTTTCCTCCGCAAAGATGGGGGGGAACACTGCCGCAATTCGTATGGCGGCCGATTTTTACCGCGGCATATGCCGCCGTGCTTCTCGTCGCCGGCGTTCTTATTTCTTCGGAAATCAGACATTCCAGCCATTTATTTTCGTCCCAAGGCACTCAAGTGGCTACGGTCATCGAAGATTCACAAGTTCCGAGCGGCGAAACGGAAGCGTTTCAATCATGGTCAGAACCAGACCCCGAAATCACAGCATCGCTCCGTCAAAACCTAAATGTCATTGACAATGATATTTCGTTATGCAAAAAAAGTGTTCGCGACGAGCCTCAGAACGAACTGGCTCGCGATTATCTGAACGATGCATACCAGCAAAAAGCCGAATTGCTGGCCACCATGGTAGAACGGGGAGTGAGTCTGCAATGATCCAAACGCTTCTAGCTTTTTACCGATCCGCGTCCCGCCCGGGCCGAATCCTGCCGGCGGCGTCCATGGCGTTGCTCGCCTGCGCGACGACGCCGGCTTTTGCGGATCATCTGGAAAGACATTTCGCCGTGAGCCCCCGCCCGGTGATCATGGTCCACAATCCTAGTGGAAAACTCACCATCCAGTCCTGGTCCAAACGCGAAGTAATGGTGATTGCCGACCACGGCAGCAATGAGGTGGGCGTCGAGGCGGACCAGAAGGGGAACCTCATTGAAATCAGCACCCGTATCCTCGTGCAGAACGCGCGCCCCGAAAACATCCGTGCCGACTACACAATTACCGTGCCCCAAGATGCTGAACTGCAGGTGCATGATGACGCAGGCACGGTGCAGGTAATACGGGTATTCGGCGATACGGCTGTGGAAACTCAGACCGCGGGAGTTGATTTGGAAGATATCGGTGGGTACTTAAATGTAAGGACGGTTGGCGGCTCAGTTGATTGCATCCGGTGCAATGGCCGCGTGGTGATCGAATCTATTAGCGGAAACCTGCGTCTGTTGCAAGGCCATAGCCCAAGTGTGCGCGCACGAACAGACCGCGGCAGTATTTTTTTCGACAGCGATTTTGTGGCCGACGGCTTGTACGTATTGAACAACTATAGCGGTCCAATTGAGCTTCTATTTTCTCCCAGCGACTCGGTGACGTTGCGGGCTACATCCTTGCGAGGCCAGGTAAACAACGAAGCGGGTGTCACGCCACTGGTGCGTTCCCCGGTAAGGCCGTCACGATATGTCCAGAGCATAATGAGCAATATCAACGATGGCCTGGCCCACGTGGAAGTGACCTCCTTCAACGGCACTATCAACCTTAACAAGCGCGGCGAATAACGTTCGAGATTGTGTCTGTTGTTTCCTACTCCTCAAACTCAAATCAAGAGGCCGGCCCGGCTTGTGGCGCTGACAGGTTTCATGGGCAGCGGAAAATCCACTATCGGACGAATGTTGGCGCGTCAACTTGGGTGGCACTCCGTCGACCTTGACCACCGCATCGCGGAATCGAGCGGGCTTAGCGTGGCCGAGATATTCGCGCAATTGGGTGAAAGCGCGTTCCGCGAGATGGAGGAAATCGAACTGGCCCAGGCGCTAGGCGAAGCTTGCGACGGAGAGCGGCCCACTGTCCTCTCGACGGGAGGCGGCACTATTACACGTCCTGCCAATTTATCCTTGCTGCGGCAGAACGGCGGCGTTATTGTCTGGCTGCATTGCCCGATGGAAAACCTGNNCTGTTCCTCCGCTGCGTCCAGATTACCAACCGCCCGCTATTCCGGGATGAGGCCAGTTTTCGGGAACTATACTCCCAGCGCTTGCCTTTCTATGAGATAGCTGATTATCGGGTTGATTCCTCGGGAGATCCCCAAAGGGCTGTGGATCAGGTTGTAGCCCTTGGAATCCTGGATGGAGTGCAAGGATAAACTGGCATTCTCGCCGCAACTTCATCTGCCTCATTAAGCTAGCCTCAAACCTCAGAGCGAAACGCGTTGGATGATTTCGGGCCCTTCAGGTGAGGCCGGCTTGGGCAGCTTTACGTGGACGATCATCGCCGAACCGCGGCGCAGGATGCCGAGGGCAATCTCGCCGTTTGCGGATTTGCTTCGCAGGTTCTCGCGAAGATCGGAAGTGCTGTCAATTAACCTTCCCTCCACGCGGGTTATCACGTCACCCGATTTCAAGCCCGCTTTTTCCGCAGCGGTATTNNGCCTTTGCCATCCGGGGTGCCGAAATAGGCCCCAAGCTGCCCGTTCAGATCTTGGGCATTAATTCCCAGACGTGGCCCACCAAAATCCCACGCACTCGGCAAGTCGAAATGAAACTTGAAATTGCGAGGAAGCGGGTTGTGTTCTCCGTGCATGTCGGGAAGCGCGAAGGACTCTTCCTGATCGTTGCGGCCGCCAATCCGCACCGATAATTGGCGGGAAGCGCCGTCACGCCAAACAGCCACATTAATCGTCCTCCCCGAAGGGGTCTCGCATACAAGCCGCTGGAACTGGCGCGCGCCTTCCACATTTTCTCCATCATAGCTGAGGATTACGTCACCCTTCTTGAGTCCCGCTTTTTCCGCCGGGCTGCCCGCTTGCACACTGGCAACATAAACTCCCCTTTCGGAGGTAAGCTTGGCATCCTTTGCATGGTCTGGGGTACCTTCATCGGCGACAACGCCCATCCAGCCAATGTCGTCGCCACCCAGTTCGCGAACTTGTGCGAACGCACCTTGCACCTGCGCTTCGATGTCCTGACCGCTTACAGATGGCGTTTCAGGTATCGTCGGCATCTGTGGCGCCTCCTGCGCCTCAGATTGTTGTGGTGTCCAGTTGGCGAGGATTACCCCGGACATAGGCGGATGCGGGGAGAAATCGCTATTCGCTAACGGGGGGAAAGCCACTGGCGTGCTCGACGGCTTGGTCAATCCATTGCTTTCGGAGCACGCTAACCGAGGATTGTTATGAAAGACCGCATTCACCCAGGTCTCCCCGCTCTGAGCGAGTTTGTGTATCGTGGGAACAAAGTGCGCGTTGATTCCTACAATGGCAATTATTGGCAATATTTTCCATGAATTTTTAAGCATTTCCCCCCCCTTGGACTTCTTCCTCTGCGTTCGTCAGACTGTTGACCGGTCAATCACCAGGCGAATACTTCCATTCATAGCGCTTAGATATAATTCACTGCCGCCGTTCCCCAGCATGCCCCGAAACATCTGTGAAGTCACTGAAGCCTTCGAACTAATCGGAAATTCCGAATCGAATCCGCCGTTCAAATTTTGGACATGAAGGCTGGCCCCTATATCGGCCGGGAGTTCTAAAAGCACTGAGCCGTTCACAGTGCCTACCTCCATGGGGGCGCCTTCGGGCAACTGCTTCAATTCGAAGTGGACATCACCATTTGTCGTATGACCGTTGAAGCGACCGGAGCTACTCACCACCCGCAGGTCGCCATTGACCGTACGAAGGTCGCCCGCGCCCCGCACCCCACTTACATGGACGCTTCCATTCACCGTCGTCACGCTGGCGAGTAACACGCGATAGGGCACGTGGATGCGGTATTCGACAACCACGGGGACACCGTCGCCCGACGGATAAATTGTATGCACCGCGACGCGGCCGGGCTCGGACTGGACATCAATCTTCACCTGGTCCAGTTCCGCTGTATCGTGCTCCCCGGTTTTGATCGCGTGTATTTCCACGGCTTCGCGCTCCCAACCATCCACCTGTACCGATCCGTTTACATTCTCCAGGGCAAACTGGCCGCCGGAGGCCAGCGGCAATACCCGATCAAAGGACGTTTCCGCCCCATGACCCGCAGACGCTGTGGCGCTGAGACTGCCTATCGCAATCATCAGCACCCACATCATTCGACGCATCTTCCCTCCTCCCGTAAGCACACGGTGTAAGACTGCTCGATCTACGGCTCAGTCCCCATATCATTTTTCGGTAATGCGTTTAGTTGCTGCCGCACTTGCTTTTCGATCTCGTCCATCTGTTCCTTGGAGAGAATGCTTTGACGAGCCTGATCGCTGAGCAAGAGCCGAATATTTCCTTCGATGGTTTTCAAACGTAGAATTTCGCCGCCACCGTTCAGGATCGCCTCCGCGCGAACCAGCCCAGAATTGTTTGCGGTAATTTCCCTGTTGATCTTTATATGCAGCATAGGGTCGACATAAATATGCCGGGGACCGCCTGCTTGCACAGTGGCGTCAATTGTGAGCGCAATATTTGATGGCAGGTAAACGATGATGTCGCCATTCCCAGATTCCAAATCACCTGGACTGGCGCGAGAGCCCTCGGCACCAAGCCACGCCGTAATCCCGCCTGAACCCGTCTGCGCATGGACAGCGCTGACCACCTGCGAAAGATAAATACTTCCCGATTGGCTGTTTAGCTGCGTTGGGCCGGTTGAACTCACGACGCGAATCCCACCGCCTCCCGTGTGGGCCCTTATCGATCCCGAGGCCTCGCCGATATCTATCTGACCGCCGCCCGTCTCAACAACCAATTGGCTGCTGGAGCTTCCCAGCGAAATATTCCCTCCGGCGGTTTCCAGTCGCGCCTGACCCGCAATGCCAGCCGCGCGAATATGCCCTCCGCCGGTTTTGAGAGTAGCCCAACCCGTCACCTTTCCGACCGTAATGTGCCCCCCGCCAGTTTGGGCGTCAAGATCTCCTGAGACGTCTTTCACCGAGATATGGCCGCCGGTGGTTTGCAAGTGCGCGGAACCTTCGACATTACCCACGAGGATGTTTCCGCCACCGGTGACCAGCATTATGCGGCCGCGTAAGTCGGGCGCTTGGACGCTGCCGCCTTGTGTGGAGGCTTCAACGCTGTAATTGCGGGGGACGGTCACGTCCAACGTCACCCATAGGCGTTCCGCGTTTTCAGGATCCACATGGACACGCTGCCCGCGCNNGCTGGGCAGAGCGCGATTCGTGCTTTTTCCAGCCGGCGTTTCCATACGGACGCGATAATCCACACGCGGCGCATCGTGCGTATGTATTACGATGTCGCCCCAGTCTGTCACCAGGCGCATCACTTGTCCGGGACGCGTGACAACGGATCCTTTTTTTTCGGCAATTAACTGGCGCTTCTGATTCGTGCTGACGCTATCAATAGGGCGGGGAGTAGCGGATGACTTTCCTGGAAAGAGGAATCCAGCGGCTGCGGCTAGAAACAGCAAACTACCGTCCAAAATCGATCGCGAGGCAAGTCTTGATTTCATTTCCGCTCTTGAGTTGACACCTGTGCGCTAATTCAGCGTTCGGGTTTGTAGGCGACGGCTGTACCTGAAGCGTGGTTCAAATCCTGGAGGATGGCGGCGCTTTGCAATCGCACATAGTTATTCGAATCGGTCCGCATGCTGTCGCGGAGAATTTGCACGTCGTCCGGCGCTGCAATGGGCGCCCCGCTATTCACCAGTCCCATCAGAGAATTGATGGCTTCCACGCGCACGCCTGGATTCGAATCCTCGCGCAAGGTTTGCAGCAGCGCCTGCTGAATTCCGGGAGTAGCGCGCACTCCCCGCAATGCCTCCAGCGCCTTCAACCTAACGGCTGGATTACTGTCCGTGCGCAACACCAGGCACATCGCCTGACGAACATCGTCATCACCGCAACGCGGCTTGAGTAATTCCACCGACTGCAGGCGCACATCGGGCTGGTAATCCGCGCCATTCTGGAGAACCGAAAGCAAAGCGTCCTTCACTTTCTCGTCATTTACAGTACCTTGGACGATCACAGGCTCTTTCGACTCCAATCGCACCTGGACATTCGGAGGAACGTTATCCTCCGCCGGAGCCCATGTAATCGCCGCTACGTCAGACGCTTGCCCTGGAGAGCTGCTCCCGGTGTAGATTCCCGCAGGAAATTGCATATGATCATCCACTCCGCCGAGTCTCTCGCGGTAGGTTTGCCACGGCGCCATTCTGCCAGCTACAAATCCAACAATGATCAGCAGCGCCGCGGTCACCGCCGGACGCCATCCGAAAGCGCTAGATCCAAATAGCACCTTAAGCCATTTGACCCAGCGCCCCTGCTCTTGGCGATCCAACGAGTCAGAGAACCGCCCCCGGCAGATCGCCAGCAAATTAGCGTCAGGCATCTCGGGAACGGCCCATTCGACCAACTCCACAAGACGTTCCTCGGCCTCAAGCAATGCGGCACACGATATACAGCTCCGTGTATGCCCCTGCACTTCGCCGCGTTCGGATTCGTCCAACTCGCCCGCTGCATAGAGCACCAGCCACTCCTGCATGGCCCCGCATGCCCCGGACATGCCATCCAGCAAATCGGCGGGTGGATTAGCCATCAGCGGTTGGATTTTTTGGTTCACAGAATT
>PKXT01000293.1:10097-38995 GCA_003133505.1 Acidobacteriota bacterium | reverse complement strand
CGGGAATGGCTGGTTACATAGGTGAGCACCGTGAGTGCCCCCGCCGAGACTAGCACGCAGCCAATGGCGAGCCCATCTAAACCATCGGTTAGATTAACGCTGTTGGAACTGCCCACAATTACGATGATTAAGAAGAGCAGAAAGGGCGCCACAGCGATGGGCCACAAGTGCCGGGATGCCCACAGAGACGGAATCACGAGGTCAGGGTGTAGCCTTTTGAAAAATGGAACACTCAATTGCGTCGTGTAGACGCCACGAGCCTGCAAGTGCAAGAGTCCGGCGCCTACAAGAATGCAGACCAATATCTGTGCGCTGAACTTCTGCCACGCGGTAAGACCCAGGTTGCGCCTGCGAACAACTTTATTGTAGTCATCGGCGAATCCAATCGCCGCAAAAGCGAGTGTGGCCCCCAAAGCCAACAGCACATAGGCATTAAACAAGTTGGCCCACAAAATTGTGGGAATGGCGATGGATATCACGATCAGCAAACCGCCCATGGTGGGCGTGCCTGCCTTCGCCTGGTGGCGTTCCGGCCCTTCTTTGCGAATGAACTGGCCAATTTGCATGGCGCGCAGGCGGCGCACCATCCACGGTCCAAGAGCAAGTGAGATGAAAAGCGCGGTAAGATTCGCCACGGCGGTGCGCACGGTAATATAGCGGAACACATTTAACGGGCTGAAATGCGGTCGCAGAACGTGAACGAGAAGGTAGTAAAGCATGTCAGCAGACAATTCGATTGGTTGGAGCAGTCGCGGACGGTTCGCCTGATTTGTTACTGCGGGATTCCACAGATTTGCCGATTCCAGATTCCTGCAAGGGATAGCGGGCAAGGATCGCTTCCACGATAAGTTCCATGCGCACGCCGCGCGATCCTTTCACCACCAGCAGGTCGCCGGGGCGCAAAAAATCAACGAGAAAATCAGNNTAAAAACCGCGTCTGATCAGCGCGAAAACCAGCATCGCGGGCGCCCCGAAGTACCTCCGCTGCGTTTCCCGCAATTCCGAAAATCCAGTCGATGTTTCCCACACACGCCGCGGTCTGTCCGCATTGACGATGCAACTCAGCGGATGAGGGCCCTAGCTCTCGCATCTCGCCAGCGGCAATCAACCTGCGCCGATAGCCGGGAGTAGCGTCGGCAGCTTCGATTACTTGCATCAATGCGGCCGGATTGGAATTGTAAGCGTCATTGACGACTGTAAAACCAGCGGCGAACTTCAGCAGCTCGCCACGCATGTGCGCCGGGCGAAACTTGCCAAGCACTGGCGCCGCATCGGATGGCGTAATGCCCCATTCGTTTGCGGCGGCCATTGCAGCGAGCGCGTTATAAATGTTGTGACGTCCAGGAAGCGGCAGCATAATCCGCGCGCGGCCCACCGAGGAAACGCAATCCCATTCCGATCCATCTATCCCATATGCGGTGATATTTTCCGCACGAAAATCAGCACGTGATTCAACACCAAAAGTAACAGTGCGGCCGCGAAAATCATCCTCGAATTGCGCAACTCGAGTGTCGTCGGTATTTAGAATGGCAACGGGCGCTCCGCCTGCTAATCCGTCCACCAACTCGCGTTTGGCCTGGGCAATCTCGTCCACCGATTTGAAAAACTCCAAGTGAACGGCAGCAACGCATGTGACGATGCCAAGTTCCGGCTCGGCAAGTGCGGCGAGACGCGTCAATTCTCCCTTGCGCGACATGCCCAGCTCAACCACTGCGGCTTCGTGGCATGAGTCGAGCCGCAACAAGGTTAACGGCAAACCATACTCATTGTTGAGGTTGCCTTCCGATTTCAAAACGCACATGCGCGAGCCAAGGAGCGCCGCCAGCACTTCCTTAGTGGTAGTCTTGCCCGCTGAGCCCGTGATAGCCGCCAGTTTGTGGTCGCGTGACAGTCCGCGCCATTTGCGAAGGCTGGCACCGGCCAGCGATTGTAACGCGGATAATGTATCCGGCGCGGCGAGTAGGCGATCCGCGATTTCAGGGGGGAAACTGCCAATGCGCTCGCTTTCCACGACAGCCGACACAGCCCCGGCAGCCAGCGACTTGGTGACGAAGTCGTGGCCATCGAAGTGCGGCCCTCTAATAGCGACGAAGAGATCTCCGGCTCGAACTGTGCGGGAATCGATCGAGACGCCGGCCAGTCTGGCAAGTGGATCGAGACCCGAGGGAGTTCCAACGCCCAAAATGCGAGCGATTTGTTCCAACGTCCACTGCATTGCCATCTCCCGCGGGTTTAGCGTCACGCTCGTGCGTTGCACCTTCCCAAGGTAATCGTCAAGAACCGCGACCAATTTTTCGGCTGCGGCAAAGATTCGCTTACTAAGTGGAATCTCTAGCTTGGATCTGGATCCTTCGCAAAACCAATTTTGCGTAACAAGCGATGAGCGACTTCGCGATCATCAAACTCGAATGTGCGGTCCTTTAAAATCTGATAATTTTCGTGGCCTTTGCCGGCCAACAAGACGATGTCTCCGGCGCGCGCCTCACGGAAGGCGAGTTCGATGGCGCGTTCACGGTCCAGTTCAATTAGATACGTAGCATTGGCTTTCTGAAGCCCTACCATCACGTCATTGATAATGCGCGCGGGATCCTCCGTCCGTGGATTGTCGCTGGTTAACACCACCAGGTCGCTAAGGCTGCCCGCCGCTTCCCCCATCAGTGGGCGAGTCCCGCGATCTCTGTTGCCGCCCGCGCCAAATAAAGTGATGATTCGTCCCCCGCCCACTAGCTCGCGCGCGGTAGCTATCAAGTTCCGTAGTGCATCGTCCGCGTGCGCGTAGTCCGCGATAACCAGGAACGGCTGACCTTCGTTCACGCGCTGAAACCTGCCGGGCACGGATTCGAGAGCGCGAATGCCTTGTTCAATATCGGAGGAAGAAATTCCCAGCGCCTGAGCAGCCCCAATGGCAGCAAGGATGTTATAGATATTGATACGCGCGATCAGAGAAGAGCGCACCTCAATAGGTCCTTCCGGCGTGTTGGCTGTGAAGTCGAGGCGATCGAGGGAAAGCTGTACCTTTCGGGCGGTGATCTGCGCGCCATTGCGCAAACCGTAAGTCACCGTGCGCCCAGCAAGGCCTTTCAGCGCAACGCCCCGCGAATCGTCGGTGTTGATGATGGCCACATCTGGAGTGTCTGCTCCGGTACCTTCGAAAAGCCGGCGCTTGGCTAGAAAATAATTTTCGGAATCGCCATGAAAGTCCAGATGATCGTGGGTGAGATTGGTGAAAACAGCGGCGGCGAAATGGCACCCCCACAGGCGATCCATCATCAGGGAATGTGAACTCACCTCCAGCACCGCGCTGCTGCCGCCCGCGTCTCGCACTTCGGCAAACATGCGCTGCAGCTCGAGCGCATCGGGTGTCGTGTTGCGAGGCTTGCGACTGCGCGCGGGAGTGCGCCACTCGACGGTCCCCGCGAGGCCTGTTATGCGACCAGCGGCGCGCAAAATGGAATCCACCAGGTAACTGACCGTAGTCTTGCCGTTTGTTCCTGTTACTCCGACCAGTTGCAAATCTCGCGACGGATGGCGGTAGAAATTTGCGGCGGCCAAGGCTAGGGCGGGGCGCGGCGCCACCACTTGAATCCATGACTTTGGAGAATCAGCGGCCNNCTGATTGGGGGGCGTCTCAGCGACAATTGCAACGGCGCCGCGGGCAATGGCTTCAGGGACGTGCTGAATTCCATCGGTCTTTACTCCCTGCAATGCGAAGAAGACAGAGCCTGATACGACGTCGCGGCTATCGCATTCGACCGTCTCGATTTCGATTTCAGCAGGGCCCCACGTCTGGACTATTTCTACCCCCGCTAGAATTTCTTGAAGTTTCATCCGACTCAACTCTAGTATAGGCGTTTTACGCATCGCGGTTTGGAGTGGTACGTCTGACGTTACCGAGCGAAGCCGCGGTCATTTTCCACCCTGGTGAGTGATAAGGGCGACGGCAGTAGTACGAGAAAAACGTATCGTGACGCGCCCGCCAGGAGGGATGAGTGTTCCCGGCTCGGGCGATTGTTCCAAGGCAATGCCCGTGCCGATGAGCATTGGATTCAGCCCAAGCTGCATACATGCTTCAGCGACTTCGCGGACGCTACGGCCTGTGAAGTTAGGAGCTGGTACCGACGCCCCCTCAGCGAAGGAAGCCGTTTGCAAGGCTCCGGCGCCAGGTTGAAGCTCGCCAGCCTGAACAAGTTTCGGCGAATCAGGCTCAGTGACGGCCCGCATGGCTAGTTGCGTATCTGCAATGCTGTCTCCCGGAGTGTCAAACCCGCCCTCTTCGGAAGGCTCCGCCGGGGCAATTTGGCGAGCGAATTGCTCCTGTTGAGGTGACAACGGTTGATCGTGGGGCACGCCGATATAGGCTAGAACTTGTTCCATGATGCGCTTGAACATGGGCGCCGCTGTATCGCCGCCCATGTGCAGACCAACCGGCGAATCAAGAACCACCAGAACGGTAACGGGAGGATTATTGACAGGGGCGAAACCGACAAATGAGGCAATATACTGAGTGGCCGAGTACCGGCCAGTTGTGGGATCAATTTTCTGGGCCGTTCCTGTTTTTCCAGCCACGCTGTAGCCGGCGAGTTGCGCGGCTTTACCGGTACCACCCTGAAGGATGACTCCCTCCATCATGTGACGAACCGTCGCGGCCGTTCCGGGACTAAGAGAGCGAGTTGGAAGCGGCGCAACGGGAATTTCCCTCTGGCCCGCGCGGCGAATCTCCTTCACGATGCGCGGCCGGTACACTGTGCCACCGTTGGCGATGGACGAGACNNGAGCCGATGGAACTAGCCGACCAATTCTCGACGTGACGCAACATTCCTGGATTCTCACCGGGAAGTTCAATGCCCGTGGAAGCGCCAAAACCAAATGCTCGGATGTACTGATAAAATTTTGGCGCGCCAAGGCGAAGTCCAATTTTGATTGTGCCAATATCGCTGGACTTAGCGAGAATGTCGGCAACGCTCAACAGGCCGAAGGGCTTGTGATCGTGAATAAGACGTCCAGCCACTACGATCTTTCCCATCTGGCAATCCACCACTTCGGCGGGATTGGTGATGCCTTCCTCAAGCGCACCGGCCAGAGTGATTAACTTAAAGGTTGAACCAGGCTCGTAGGCCGCTCCAACCGCTCGGTTCATCAATGCGTCTTGCGGCGCGCTGCCGGCCTTATTCGGATCAAAATCAGGCCAGCTCGCCATCGCGAGAATTTCACCATTGGCCGGATTCTGAACCACTACCACGCCCGATTTCGCGTGAGAGAGGGCCATTTCAGCCGATAGTTCCTTCTGGACGATGAACTGGATGTTTTGATCCAGCGTCAGTACGATGTCAGCCCCGGGTGTAGGAGGCGTGATCCGGCGATCGAGCCACCGCCCGCGCGCATCCTCCAGCACTAGCATCTGTCCCGACCGGCCGCGAATCTGCTTGTCCAATTGGTATTCAATCCCGCCCAGACCTAAGCCGTCGGTATTCACATAACCCAGCGAGTGAGCCGCGAGGATTCCCTGCGGGTAGTAGCGCTGATTCTCGGTTCGCAAATAAATGCCGCGAAGATTGAGCGCGGCTATTCGGCCGGAAATACCGGGAGGGAGCTTGCGGCGGATCCATACGAAAAATCTCTTCTCCCGCAGCTTGGTTTCCAATTCCGGCTGAGGCAGATCCAGAACGTGCGACAGCAAACCAGCCACCATCGCGGGATCGCTAATTTCGGCTGGATTAGCGAAGCACGATTCAACCGGAGTGCTGATGGCCAGCTCGCGGCCGTTGCGGTCGTAGATCATCCCGCGTTCCGGACTGATCTCCATCAGGTGTTCCTGCTGGCGGCGCGCTCGCGTAAGATAACTCTGATATTGAACGAGCTGCAGCCAACCCATCCGGCAGGCAATTGCGACAATCCACAGTACGCCAATAATCAGGAGGGCGAGCCAGCGGACCGGTGGTTTTAATTTCTCCATACATTAGGCCTGTTAGATCAGGATATATTTCTAGCCGGGTTAAGCCGCGGCGCAAATGCTTTCGGGGAATTTGCATTTTCGCGGCGCAAATCGCGACGCACTNNAGCAGTGCAAATTCATGGGCGGTTCGGCGCGCTAACAGTACGCATCTGTGCCAACACGGCATCCGTCCCAGCCCCCATGGCCGGACTTACACGGCCCGGCAGGGGCACGGTAAGACCAAGTTGCTGCCGCGCAATCCCGTCAATGCGCATGGGCGACCGCAGTTCAGCCAACACAATGCGCAGTTGCTGATTCAACTGCTCGGCTTGCTCGCGGGTGGTCTGCAAGTCCTGCAGGTCGCAGCGCAACTGAATGCATTGGAAGTGTTGCCAGGCATAAAATATGGCGCAAGCCCCGAGAGTGAGACCCCATGCGGTTCGGCGAAGACTATCGCGCAACCTTCCCTTGGGCAGAGCGCGCACCAGCCGCGAATTATCAATTTGTTTCACTGTGTAAAATTCAGGCATAACACCTCGCGCTTGCCAGTTTCTCACCCACTCTTTCCGCCACTCGCAATTTCGCGCTTCTTGCGCGGGGATTGGCAAGGGCTTCCTCTTCACCCGTCTGAATCACTTTCCGGGTGATAATTTCCAGCTGCCCTTCCCGCGCGCCAAGTTGAAACGCCTGCTTGACGGCGCGGTCTTCCAGCGAGTGGTAACTCAGCACCACCCACCGGCCCCCGTAAGCTAATGTGGCAGGGGTCCGGGCTAGAAACTGCCCGAGTTCCTCCGACTCTCGATTCACCGCAATCCGCNNGATGCAGTCTCTGCCTTCCCCTGTTTCGCCGGCTCCCTGCCACAACCATTGCCAGATGCCCGGTATCGCGGATGGGCCGCGCGCGGACAATTGCTCTGGCGATTCTTCGTGAATCTCTCTCCTCGGCAAGCTGATAGAGGAGATCGGCCAGTTCCCTTTCCGGCCAGCTATTCACAATTTCTTCTGCATTTAATTCGTCCGCCGGATTCATGCGCATGTCCAATGGACCCCGCTGGCGAATGGAAAATCCCCGCTCGCCTCGGTCAAACTGCATACTCGATACTCCCAGGTCGGCCAACACGCCATTTAGCGGTGGAAGATTCAATTCCCGCACGATGCTTCCAATATCTGAAAAATTTGCATGCACCAGCGTTACCCGGTCCTTGTGNNGAGCCGCTTCCAACGCATCCGGATCGCGATCCAGCGCCACCAACCGCCCATCCCTCAGCCGGCTGGCAATTTCAAGACTGTGCCCCCCCGCTCCTGCTGTGGCATCCAGGTACGTCCCGCTCGGTTGAATGTTCAGGCCGCTGACCACTTCCGCAGCCATGACCGGCGTATGGAGTAAATCCAAAGTTCTAAATACCCAGCGCGTCCAGAATCTGGTCGTCCTCGGCTGTCAGTTCACTGCTCTTCATGTGAGCAAGGAAGGCGGAGTGATTCCACACCCTCAGTCCCTTCAGGTTTCCAAGCACGTCCACCGGTCCTTCCAACCTGGCGGCCTCGCGCAACACCGGAGGAACCAGCAAGCGTCCCTGCCCGTCAAGCGAAACTTCCTGACCGTAATAATTCGTGCGATCCAGGAATTTCTGCTTGGCGCGATTGTGAGTGGAAAGCGCCGCCAGTTTTTCCTCAAACCCAATCCAAACTTTCAGCGGATAAACCAGCGCGAACTGGCCAGATTCGCTGGTCACAAAAAACTGCGCCCCGAACTTGCGCAATTCCGCCAGGAACGCACTCGGAATCTTGAGGCGCCCTTTCTCATCCACCGTCGCTTGAAAGTTACCGCGCATTTTCCAACTGCCACTCCCTTCGCCGGGGATTGGCCTTTCTATAACCGAACACTGCCTGCCACAACTCTTACACGTTATTCTACTGTCTACCACTTTTTACCACTTTGCGCCCATTCTAATCGTCGTAGAAAAGTTGTCAAGAGAAAACCGATGAGTTCGCAAAAATATTTGGAGGAGACGGCAACTGCGGAACAATGACCCGACACGTATCATTCTACTACCACATGTTGTGGTTAATTATTCCGGTGACAACAACGTGTGGGGGCCTAACCGCAGTCCTATAAAACAGGTAAAACAGCGAAATTGAAGCGCAACCTTATTGGTAGTTGGAGCTGGGGGAGGAAACGCTCGGAGCGGGTACGCTGGGCGCGGGGGCGCCCGGCGAGCCAGCTCGCAGCATACTCAAATTTTTCAGCATGTCCTGTTCGTCGGGAGACAGGCCGCGCATATACTGCGGATCGTTCAGCTTCGCGGCGCGGTCCGCATCGCTCATACTGCTCAGCCCACGAAGGCGCGACAGAATTACCTGGCGGCGATCCTGTGGAAGCTGTTGCCACTTGGGCAGCAAATCATGCTGAATGTGGTCCTGCTGCGCGGGACTCAGTTGCTCCCAAACGCGCTGACGATCGCGCAAGCCTTCGCGTTCATCGGGGCTCAGACCATTCCAGTAACGAAGCTTGTCGCGAATCTGCGCCTGACCGTCCGGAGACAACTGGCGAAAGCGCTCATTGTTCTTCATGAAGCGCTCTTGCTCCTCCGGAGTCATTTCCTGAAGGTGTTCTTCCCATTTGGGGGGAAGTCCGGCCAGATTGCGGGACTGATTGTTACGTTGCTGTTGCTGTCTTCGGGCCTGCTGCTCGCGCTGAGCTTGCTGGTTCTGCCTGCGGCCTTGTCCTTGTCCCTGTCCCGGAAAAGGCGCAGCAATAGCCGCGGAGGCCAACAGAGGCAACACCAGGAGCGAATTGATAACGCGGCGAATCATAAAAATTAACCTGTGACCCTATGCTTCCTTCGGCGCGCCCGGCGCCCTAAGCCCTTGGCGCACTACATTCTCTGGTCATCACCTGGGGGCGTGGTAGCGGGCTTCTGAGCGGGCGAAGCAGCCGGAATTTCCGACAGCGCCCCAAAATCGCGCAGCACATCATAATTTTCGAGCACCCGCAGATCGCGGATCATGCGGAAATCCTGATCGCTCTGAGCCGTGGTGGTATCCACAGGCACTCGCGCGAACCACGCGGAAAGCACCAGCAGCAGCCCCATGGCCAGCGCCAAGCGCGGAGTGGGCAGCAGCCCATCCCAAAAATGCGGTTTTGGCTCGGCTGCCACACGCGCGCGAATGCGGGCATTGAAACCCATTGACGGCTCGCTAATCGACGATTCGTCCAGCACCCTCCAAAGCTGGGTATATTCAAGCGCGCGGCGCTGGCAGCCCGCACAAACCTGCGAATGACTTTCCAGACGCTCGCGCTCCGTTATGGACGCGCGTCCGTCAATGTAAGCCAGCCATTCCGATGAAAATTTGTCGCACATCATATTTCTGCCCCCTTTCCCATACCTGACTCAGCCGGCACCCCTACCAGCGGAGCCAATTCCACTCGCAGCGTCTCGTAAGCGCGAAACAGGAGAGATTTTAGCGCACTCTCCGAACATCCCAACGCCTCCGAAATCTCGCTGTAATCCATTTCCTGAAACTTATGCATCATCACGGCCGCGCGCTGCTTTTCGGGCAGCTTTTCAATGGCCCGGCGTATAAAGGCCGAGCGATCCTGGTCCATCAGCCGCTCGTCCGCAGCCCGCCCCTTGGAAGGCAAATCCAAAGGAGCGGTGTTCTCGTCCGCTGGGGCATCGAGCGAGACTTCCAAATGGTGATAACGCCCGTCGCGAAGCGAATTCAAAGCCAGGTTGGTGGCAATTCGAAACAGCCAGGTGGTGAACTTTGCGCTCGGAACATATTTTTTCCGCGCCCGGTAGATACGCAGAAACACTTCCTGCGCGAGATCCTCCGCCGTCGCGCGGTCGCGCACCATCCGCTGAAGGAAATTGACTACAGGCGTCCGGTAGCGCTGAAGCAACTCGCTAAAGGAGGCCTCGTCGCCGCCCTTCACGTCCAGCATGAGTTGGACGTCTGACCTCGCCATCACAAGCACATTGTAACTAACCCGCTGACGCACTCAAAGTTGTGGAAGGGGGGCCAGGCGGCGGGATGGCTATGGACAAACAAAACCAAGCGTAAAGAGCCTAATAAACCGGTAAATGTGGGAGAATAAAAGAAGAATACTTGCCCACTGTATAACCGTGAAAGGGCGCACCGCTGAGTGACATAAAACTACATTTGTAGTTATTATAATATTTTCACTAATTACTACATATGTAGCTCAAAGTTCCTTCTCTCCCCTCGATAAGGCATCCTCACCGCTACCCCCGGCCGTCGCCCTCTGACGACTCTCCCCTGATTATATCCTACAATTATTGCCGCGCCGGGATGCGGTGTGTGGGCGCTGGCCATGCCGGAAATTTCCGCGACGATTATCACGCTGAACGAAGAGAAAAATATCGCCCGGGCGATTCATTCGTTGGCTGGCGCGGATGAAATCATCGCCGTGGATTCGGGCTCGGTGGACGCGACATGCTCGCTCGCGGCGGAGATGGGAGCGCGGGTGATTCACAATCCATGGCCGGGATATGCCGCGCAGAAGAATTTCGCGGCGCAGCAGGCGCGGCACGACTGGATCCTCAGCCTGGACGCCGACGAAGAACTGGATGCGCGGGCACAGGAGGCAGTGCGGAGTTGGAAGGCAACCGCGCCGAGCGCTGCGGGCTATCGCTGGCCTCGATGCGCGTGGTACATGGGCCGGTGGATACGCCATTCGGGCTGGTATCCAGATTGGAAGCTGCGGCTATACGACCGGCGGCGCGGCCAATGGCGGGGCGACTACGTCCATGAATCCGTATCACTGAATGAAACCAGTGACGTTTCGATCCCCATACTGGAGGGAGAAATCCTCCACTATTCAGCGGAGACGCCAGGGGAACAAAACGAACGCATCGAACGCTATACCGATCTCGGGGTGCGGGAAATGATTGCCCGGGGACGGCGGGCGAATTCTTTTGATTTGCCTTTTTTGCCGCCCATTACCTTTTTCCAGACCTACTTCCTGAAGCTGGGCTTTCTCGATGGACGCGCTGGGTTTCATATCGCGCGCGCCGCCGCGCATTATGTCCGCCGCAAATACGAAAAGCTGGATGCCTACCGACAAACGAAATAGCGAAAAACGGAAGTCGCAGTTTTGTCTAGACAGAAAACGTCGGTTCGCTCAATTCTAAAGGGTTTGCGGGCGCGCGATTGTCAGCGGTGTAGCAATTAGAATTGCCTTCCATTTGGTAGATTTGCGGGGCCGAAGCTGGCTGCGCGAAATAGCATGCTTGCGGGCCATGCTTGCAGGCCAGGTTTGCGCGCCGAAAGACGATGAAGCGATGGCCTAAGCCCGCGAGACTGGCCGTTGCCGACTGGCTGGTTCGCGGTCTGGCGGGCGCTCTGTTGTGACGTTGAATTCATTCCTACAATTGTGCAGGCAAAAGAAGAAATTGCAAGGGGTGAAGCGGTAGAATTCAGGATATATGGTGTCTGTGACTTGATTGAGCTTCAGCCTACAGGGAGAATCCGATCCCAATTATCCAGGCTAGATTCGAACGGCGATTCCGCCCCGCGTTTCGATCATGTGCGCAAAGTCGAGGGAAGGCCGAAAGCTCCCTCCACTACTTCCAGGAAGGTTCGTTCTTCGCGGAGGACGAAACGCTTGGTCTGGGCCATAGCAAAATTTTCACGCGCTTCGGGATCGGAGCGCAGGCGAGCGCGATAGGCTTCGTAAGAGGCGAGGCTGTCGAAGGCGATCAAACCCCAGGCGATATTGTTGGTCCCTTCGTGAGGGAGGAAATAGCCGACGAGGTGGCCGCCGCATCGGGGAANNGCCTCGTAAGAGGCGAGACTATCGAATGCAATCAAACCCCACGCCACATCGTTCGTGCCTTCGTGCGGAAGAAAATACCCGACAAGGTGGCCGCCGCATCGGGGAATAATGCGTCCCCAATTTTCAGCGTATTTCTTGAATTCTTCCCGCTGAAACGGGTCAATTTCATAGCGGATGAAGCAGGTGATGGTCATCGGTTTTCCTCCTCGCGGCCGGTGGATTTATTGTAACGCTTGGACCACGCGGTGTTCACCTACAACGTCAAAGGATGCCGGGCTTCCCGGCGATCGTCACCGGGACGCGAAAAATACGAAAGGCCGGCGATACAAAGCAAAGGCCGCTCGCCTAAAGGCGGCCGCTGCAAGGGCGAAAAATAGGTCCGTCTGCCGCGAAAAAAGAACATGACTCGGATGACCAAATGTTTACAGGTCGCGGGTGAAAAACCTGGAGCCTCGCCCAACAAGTCAGATAAATGCAGATCCTTCGCTCCGCTCAGGATGACCCAATATCGGGGACATGCGCAGATGGTCAGAGGTGAGAGAGGGAGTGAAGGAGCCATTCGACTACGCTCAGGACTCGCTGCATGGAGAAAACAGCAGCGAGCACGTAATGGGCCTGGTGTTCGCAACGAAGCTAAAGGTGAAAAATGGCGCGGAGGAGGAGCATGATGAGGGCGCCGAGGAAGACGACGAGGGCGGAGCCGGGGGCGGGATCATGGTTGACTTCGGGGATGAGGTCGGAGGCGGCGACGTAGATGGTGACGCCGGCGGAAAAGGGGAGGGCGTAGGCGATGGTCCCGCGAAGGACCAGCATCATGGCCGTGCCGGCGAGGGTCGAGGCGGCGAGCAGAGCGCAGGCGGCAAAGGCGGCGCGGCGTCCGCGGCCGCTGGCCAGCATGATGGAGGAGACGGTAAAGCCCTCGGGCAACTTGTGAAGGAAGACGGCGAAAAAGATCAGCACGCCGAGGCCGGNNGCCAGGCCCATCAAGACCGTCCAACTGGCGTGAGCGTGGGAGATTTCGGCGGCGTGAGTTTCCTCGCCAAAATGAAAATGCGGGGCAATGGTGTGTTCGAAGAAATGCACCAGCAGATAGCCGCCGAGGATGAGAAGAAAAACGGGCGCGCCCGGCGGGGCCAGGCGAACGGATTCGGGAATCATCTCCAGGAACGCGGTGGCCAGCATGAAACCCGCGCCGAGAGCTACGAAATATTTCAGGAATTGGCGGGACCACTGGCGCCATAGGACGAGCCGCCCTCCGGCGAGATTGGCGAGAGCGGCAGCGAGACCCAGGGCCAGAGCGACCGAGCCGCGTTGGACAGAAAGCAGAGCCACGGAATTACCTTAGCTGAGATGGCGACCTAACCCACCGCAAAGAAAGAGAGCCGGGCCCAAATGCAGATCCTTCGGCGCCGTACGGCTTCTCAGGATGACGCACACGCCGCGCCAGATTCCTCGCTCCGCTTCCCTTACTGCGTTTCGGGGCACGCGGAATGACCGCGGCTTCGTTAAATCGAGTCAAAGGGCAAAAGCCTGGATTCCCGCTTACGCGGTAATGACACATATAAACCATGATGGCCATCACGCACGATGTATGGCAGAGGCAGCCGTCCCAGACGGCCTTAACCCCTTAAACAGAAGCCAAAAACTCAGTACTATATCGAATATACCCATAGGCATATCGAACCACCACAGGTTCACGATATTACTGAAGTGAGGGAAAATGTAGAAAACCAAAGTACACGTCACGCACCACGCAGAGGAGATCAGACCGAAGAGGGCCAGCGCAGCAGGGATATAGCGGGACTTGAACCACAGGTAGCCGCAGATTGTGGACGCCAATGCGCCAAATAGCAAGCCAACGTAATAGTAGTCAAAACGCGCGCCGAGATAGAGCATCGCCAAGCCCCGCAACCGCTCCGCGTCAAATGCCCGCAAGTCATCACCGCCATTTAAAAGCCGCAAAACGTCAAAGAGACGGAGGGTCATAACAAGCCACATCAAGACCCATACGAGCCTCCAAAACGCCGCCAGCAGCGCAAGCACCTGATTGACCGGCTTGAGAATCGTGTAGAGGGCAGTGAGCAGCACGATAACGCCGACGCAGTAGATCAGGTCGCCAACGATGCCGACGCGAAAGAACGCTTCATGGGCCAGTATATTGCGAGCGGTTTCGGCAGCATTGCCGTCCACAATGAGACGATCGTGGATGCCAAAATTGACCAGGACTACTATCGCGAAGGTGAGGAGATAAGATAGCCCGGCCACTCTTGCAGCCTTGCGTTGTGACGCGTCAATCGCGGTGATTGTCATTTTGCGTCCTCCTGAAAGGAGTTCCCTAGCTGGAATGGCGGAAGAGAATCACGTCGCCATCGCGCACGATGTATTCCTTACCTTCCAGGCGGACCTTGGCGCGTTCCCGGGCGAGAGCCCAGCCGCCAGCGGCGAGCAGGTCCTCCCAATTGACCACTTCGGCTTTGATGAAGCCGCGCTCGATATCGCTGTGAATCGCGCCAGCGGCTTTTTGCGCGGTGGAGCCGCGAACGATGGTCCACGCGCGGACTTCCGGCTCGCCGGAGGTAAGGAAAGAGATAAGCCCCAGCAACGCGTAGGTGGCCTCAATGAGGCGGTCGCGGCCGGATTCGGTAAGGCCGTAAGCGCTCATCAACTCGGCGGCCTCGGCGTCGGACAAATCCACCAGCTCGGCTTCAATTTTTCCGCAAAACGGCACGATGGCGGTCTTGGGTTTCTCGCGCAACTTTTCCAAATGATGGCGCTCGATGACGCCATCCATTTGGGCGGCTTCGTCGTCGCCGATATTGAGGACGTAAATCATGGGCCGCTGGGTGAGAAACTGAAAGCCGGAAAGCGCCTTTAATTCTTCGGGCTTGAATTCCATTTCGCGGAGGGGCTTTTCGGAATCGAGAGCGGCTTTGCAGCGCTGGAGCAGGGCGAACTCGGCTTCGCTCTGGGGATCCTTCTTTTTCTTGAGGTCTTTCTCGACGCGCTCGAGGCGGCGCTCCAACTGATCGAGATCGTTGAGGATGAGATCGAGATCGAGGCTTTCGATATCGCGCAAGGGGTCAATCGAGCCATTGGGATGAGGGATGGAGGGATCGTCGAAAAGGCGAACGACGTGGGCGAGGGCGTCGGCTTCGCGGAGAGGCGCCAGAGAGGCGGAATCCTTGACGCGATCCTGCTTGAGGCCGCCGATATCCACGTATTCAATGGTGGCATAGGTGATTTTCTTGGGGTGGAAAACCTCGGCGAGCTTGATCAGACGGCGGTCGGGGACGCGGGCGATGCCGACGTGTGTTTCGCTCTGCCCGGCTCGAGTTTCGACGTGCGCGCGAGTGAGAATACGAAAAAGACTGGTCTTGCCGGTTTGCGAAAGTCCTATGATTCCTGTTTGCATATCGGGAGTGATACTAGCATGGGACGTTGGTCAAAGGGATGCGCGTGCATGTTAGGCTTGGCGCGATGAGCCACGAGAAATGAAGGCGAAGATCATGAAGGAAAAGGTCAGCTATCCATTCAATCACCGGCACGCGGTGCGCCACTTGAAAAAAGCTGACGCGCGGATGCGGAAGCTGATTGAGCGCGCCGGGCCGTTCCGGATGCGGCGGGATATTTATCCGACTCCGTACCATTCGCTGTTTCGGTCGATTTTGTACCAGCAACTGAACGGCAAAGCCGCAGAGGCGATTTTCGGCCGCGTGAGGGAGCAGATAGGCGGGGGTGAAGTGCCTTCGCCGGAGCAGTTATTGGGANNGACATGCGGGAGCTTACCGACGCGGAGATTGTCGAGAGGCTGACGACGGTGCGCGGAGTGGGCACGTGGACGGTGGAGATGCTGCTGATGTTCCGCATGGGACGCCCGGACGTGCTGCCGGTGCTCGATTTTGGAGTACGGGCTGGATTTGCGCGGGCCTACGGGCGCAAGGAAATGCCCAAGCCGAAAGATTTGGCGGCATTCGGCGAACGGTGGCGGCCGTACCGTTCAGTGGCAAGCTGGTATTTGTGGCGCGCTGTGGATTTGCACAATGCGAGCAAGAAAAAAGCGGGTGCGAGCGCCAAGAAGATTGTGGCGGGGGAAAAAGCGGCAGCCCTTAAGAAATCAAGAATGAAGAAAGTAAAACGGCCGTGACTCGCTTACAGGGTGATCCGGAAAACAACGGCAAAATGACGTTGGGCACGTACGTCTATGGGGTAGCGGCTATCGCAGCGGGAATCATCAACCTTGTGTGGGGCGAATTTGAGAGCGGCCATCAACCGATCCAGGCCTTCGGCGACAACGTCCCTGGCCGCGAGGTATTCGCGTATATCACCGCCGTCTGGCTAATCGTAGCGGGGGCGGCGATTTTGTGGCGCCGTTCCGCTCGCGCCTGGCGCGGCGGCGCTCGCCATCGTCTATTTCATCTTTGCGATCTTCTGGCTGCCTCGATTCTAAACGGCGCCGCGGGTGCTTGGTTTTCATATCTCCGTCTGCTTTGGCGTGATGGGTGGGGTTGGGCAGCATCTCATCCTGGTGGCCGCGGGAGCGGTCGTCTGGGCGTCGCTGACAACGGGCGATTCGTTATGGCCGCGGAGAGTGGCCCTCATCGCTCGTTGGACATTTGGATTCTGCACGATTGATTTCAGGTTGGCGCACTTGGGTGGCGTTAAGGACGTGGCGCCCTTGGTGCCGGGGTGGATGCCCTTGGGAGGAGCTTTTTGGACGGTAGTAACGGGGATATGCTTCGTGCTCGCGGGTGTCGCAATCGTCTCCGGCATTCTGGATGTTGTGGCTGCCCGGTTACTCGCCCTGATGCTCTTGGTTTTTAGCGGGGCGGTATTAGCGCCCATGATCTTCACTTCTCCCCATGACCAGACAGCCTGGGGCGGCAACGCGTACAATTTAGCCGCAGTGGGGGCGGCGTGGATTCTCGCCGGATGCCTCGCGAACCGGCAAAGCCAACATGCAACAGCCACGGGGTAAGCCGCGCGGGCGGAGACTGGCAGGTGAGGCTGCGGGCCTTAAGAAATCAAAACAAGAGATTAGAACGCAGGTGAGAAGGCTACAGGCCAACCCAGAAGATGAAAGAATTGCCGCAAGCCGGAATATATTTCTGCAGCCGTTTGGGATTCCGCAGGAGCCAGTGATACCGTCCACGTTGCGCCCACTTGGACTTTGAATTCCTAATGCAATCGTACACTTCCACCGTGCCTAGCACTTCGCCTGTGGGCAACTTCTCCGGGTCTAGTCCGTACCTGCGACAGGCTTCGTAGTTAACAGTCAGAGAGGCGTGAATTGCCAGCGGTCCGATAGTGGGTAAGCCGCGAGCGATTTTCGACGTCCTTATCACTATGTAAAATCAGATACGCGTAGGGTTGTCTAAGGCTGATACATCTCATTCATATAGGCATTTACCTTTATTGACGGGCGGTGAGGTAGAGGGCGGCGAGGCCGAGAAGGAGGACGCCACCTTCGAGGCGCACGGACATCTGGTGGAGGCGGTCGAATTGGGTACGGAGGGGATTTTCGAGAGGCGTTGCATCCACTGAGCCCATTTGCTGGCGCAGAACGCGGAGGCGCGGCGAAACTCCCCAGTTTGACGCCGCAGTAAGCAGGATCATCAGGACAACGATAAGCGCGGCGAGACGGGCAAGGCCCCCGAAAGAGCTGCGCGCTGAGGTAGCAAACAGAGCGAGCGAAACCATCGCGGCCAGGTAAACCAATCCCATAATAATTCCCATAACGTGCAGGCGTCCGAGGGAAAAACCAACGAGAATGCCGGCTTGATCGCGGCTGGAGAGCAGTCCAAAAGCAGAGGGGGCCAGGATAAAGCTGAAGAACATGATTCCACCGAGCCAGGTTCCCAGCGAAAAAATTTGAAGAAATCGAAGGAAGCCGGTCATTTGGAATTCAACGGGTAGCCTCTAACCTGTATTTTCAATCGGCATTTCAACGGGAATTGCAATGTTGTTTGTGATACCGCTCGCAATCGTGATGGCAATGGCGATTCGGCTACAATCGCAGGCTTGACGTTCGTGTGACGAGGATGGCCCGCTACAATGAAGGAATGGCGCGCAACGAAATCACCGGCGGGCGCCTCGAATAGAGAGAGAGCATTCGCAAAACCGGCGTCGCCATAACGAATACCACGTGGTTGGAATCCGGCGAAACGGAACGAAGGGCAAGCGGGAATGCGAAAATGGTGGGCGATCAAGGACTTGAACCTCGGACCTCTCCCGTGTGAGGGGAGCGCTCTAACCACTGAGCTAATCGCCCCCGCTTGAAGCGTTTGTAGCAGAAGGGCCATGGAATTGCAAACCACATCCATGCCGCGGCAATGCATTTGGGAGGACTGACACCCCAATGATTACAGCCACGCAAAACAGGATTGGCGAACTGCGGGCGTCCATTGGACGCGCGGTGAAGGGCAAGGACGACGTAATCGAGCTGGCCCTGATCACGCTGATTGCGCGCGGGCATCTGCTGATTGAGGACGTGCCGGGAGTGGGCAAGACGACGCTGGCGCAGGCCCTGGCGCAATCGTTCCACTGCACGTTTCAGCGGATTCAATTTACCTCGGACATGCTGCCGGGCGACGTGATTGGGGTCAGCATATTTCATCCCGCGCGGCAGGAATTCGAGTTCAAACCCGGCCCTATTTTCGCCAACGTGGTGCTGGCCGATGAAATCAACCGCACCACGCCGAAGACGCAATCGGCGCTGCTGGAAGTGATGAACGAAGGCCAGGTGACCGTGGATGGGCGGACGTATCCGGTGCCGCAGCCCTTCCTGGTGGTGGCGACGCAGAATCCGGCGGAGCATCATGGCACTTATCCATTGCCCGAATCACAGCTCGATCGGTTTCTGATGCGGCTCTCAATGGGCTATCCGTCGAGGGAGAGTGAAAAAGATATTCTGCGAAACGGGTCGGGAGCTGCGATTGGAACCACGGGGCGGCCTCTGGTGGAATTGCAAGCGCCGGACGTGCTGGAAATGCAGGAGGAAGCGGCGGCCGTTCGGGTGGATGAAAGCCTGCTGGATTATGCGATGGACATTGTGGAGCGTACACGGAGATCGGAGCAGTTGAGCCTGGGGGTGAGTCCGCGAGGAGCGCTGATGCTGCGGCGCGCAGCGCAGGCCCGGGCGTGGATTCTGGGGCGCACCTATTGCCTGCCGGATGACTTCAAACAACTCCTCGCGCCGGTGCTCGCGCATCGCGTGGTAGTAAATTCGCGACATATTTTTGCGCACCCCGCGACGCACTCCAGCCAAGCAACTTCGAATGGTTCGCCGCAAACATCGGCGCGCAACTTCACTGGGGCCAAATCGGACCACGCCGCGGAAATTCTGGCCGAGATAGCGGCGTCGGTTCCCGTGCCTGTATGATGACGGCATCTCCAAGTTAGAACACTCCTTTAATGCCAACAGTTTCCGCACTTCGCCGGCGCTTTTTTCCTGGTGATTTACCGGCGTGGCAAGCGTTCGCGACAGCCATTGGAGTGCTGGCGCTGGCGTTTCTGCTGGCGCTCTTTTCGGCCGCCGCTTCAGAGATGGGACGATTCTGGCTGGGCGCGGGGGCGGCGATTACCGCGCTGGGAATGGCGGCGTGGGTCGCAGTCGCCATTGTGCCGAAAATGGCGCGACGCACCAGCCTGCGCTGGCTGACCTACCAGCTTGATTACCATCTCACTCGCGAAGGGCTATTTTATCTGGGCGCGGTGTCGGTGCTTGTGCTGGCCGCGGTAAACACCGGGAACAATTTGCTGTTCCTGGTTCTCTCCTGCCTGCTGGCGGGGATTCTGGTTTCCGGCGTCTTATCGCGAATTGTTCTTTCGGGAATTCATTTGGATTTCGAATTACCCGAGCACATTTTTGCCGGGCAGGCCGTGGAAGGCCGCATGGAACTGGCCAATGAGAAACTTTGGTTGCCGTCGTTTTCGTTGTCGGTAAGCGATGGGCGTTCGACAGCGAAGAGCAAGGGTGACCCAAAAGTGACAGAGATGCTTTCGCGGCCGGTCTATTTCCCGCACGTTGCGGCCAATGCGTCGGTGATACAGCCGGTGAAAATGCTTTTTCCCCGGCGCGGGGCATGGCATCAGGAGGGGCTAGGGATCAGCACGCGGTTCCCTTTCGGCTTCATCGAAAAAACCCGGCGAGTGGAGTGGCGGAGGGAAATCCTCGTTTATCCGCATGTAGCGCGTACGGAAATGTTTTCCGAATTGCTCGCGCTGCTCGGGGGCGAGATTGCGGGATTCTATCGCGGGCGCGGGCATGAGCTACATTCGTTGCGCGATTACCAGCAGAGCGATAGCGTCCGGTTCGTAAGCTGGCGCGCATCGGCGCGGACAGGCGCGCTGAAGGTGCGGGAGTTTGCCCGCGAAGACGAACGGCGGGTGATCATCGCGCTGGATTCATTTTCCGGCGGGAACGCGTCGAGTTTCGCCGGCACAACGGCGGATGACGCCCTATTTCGCGAGCGTTTTGAACGGGTCGTAAGCGTGGCGGCCAGCCTCGCGTGGCATTTCTCGGAGGTTGAGGCGATAGCCCAGCTGCGCACACCGCGCGCGGCCACGGCCATGGCGCCCGCGCATGAAATGATCTACTCAGCGCTTCGTGAACTGGCCATTATCCAGCCCGAATCCGATTCTTTCGTCCCGGCAAGTTCAGAATCGCGAGCCGTTGACTCAGGTGAGGTTAAACCAAACGGCAATGCCGCCGGCTTTCTGGAATCGCTCTCCGAGTATCCGGATCTGTTCAAGATAATTCTTACCGGACGCGCCCCCGCGAGCGTGCCGGCAATACTATGGACGTCGTCGCACGTCATTTTTTTTGACGCGCTCTAGCCGGCTCTGCGTGAGTCTGGAAATGAATGCCGCAGACTGCCCGGTTAGCAGCCTTATATTGCTTCCAATCCAGCACCTAAAGAGGTAGGCTAACGCCCGCAAGGAGGAGCTTGCGCCTATGACGCTGCAGGTAATTCTGGGAGCACAGGACGGTGTCCTGATAGCAACGGACAACAAACAGGTAACCCTTACTTCCGAAAGCCTAAAGAGATCTGATGAGCGTATCGCATTAGAGACCGATTCCATTCATATCGGACAGTATGGGGCCGATAAAATTGTCTTCAACAAGGCAAAGACCATAGCAATAGCCTGCGGCGGGTGGGACGGCGCCCAATATGTCAGTCAAGGCATCGCTGAGGAATTGGATTCAGTTTGGGGCGAGTATGTTGGCCCTATTGAAGCGCTTGTTAATGCAAGGTGGACATGCATACCGGAAGCGGAGAGAGGAGAATCCCTGGAGTTTTCTAGTAACACCTCTCTCATTGCGGTGCATGCGGAAAAAGGCGAGGCATTCAAGATTTTCTTTAAAAAGGAGTCTGGCATTATTGCAATCTTTCATCGTCGCAAGAATCAGAAATTTGTATTGCTTGGGGGGCACATACAGAATCCAGCCGGAACATTTCTGGAAATTGGTTACCCTAGCGGTCACCCAAGAATTGACGATCTTGTTTTCCTGGCAGCCCACTTTATTCTGACTGGGGAAAGGCTAAATCCTGCCGGAATTGATGGATTGGAGATTCACGTCGCAAGAAANNAGAAATTGGTGAGGGTCGCTTATCTCGAATCAGGGATGCGTCGGATAAGTTTCACCGAAAACTAAAGAGGAGCTTAGTTAAGTCGCTCTCCAAATTTAACTAGAGTGCGACCGTATCCAAAATGTTCCCACCGCTTGCTGGCCGCAAACCGTCCGGTGCCACGCTGGCAGCGTTCCGGCGGGCGCTTCTTCAATGGTTTGCGGCGAAGCGGCGGGCGCTGCCGTGGCGGAAATCGCGCGATCCCTATCACATCTGGGTTGCGGAAATAATGCTGCAGCAAACGCGGATCGCGGCGGTGATTCCCTACTACGAACAATTTCTGGAGCGCTTCCCTACTATTGCCGAGTTGGCACGTTCGGACGAGGCGGAAGTGCTGGGGCTATGGTCGGGGCTGGGCTATTACCAGCGCGCGCGAAATTTGCAGCGAGCGGCGCGAGAAATTGTGGAATTGCACGGGGGGAAATTTCCCCGGGATGCGGAAGTTGCGCGGACGCTGCCGGGGATTGGCGTCTACACGCTGGCCGCGGTGTTAAGCATCGCCTATGGCAAGCCGCTGGCCGCGCTGGATGGAAACATCGCGCGGGTGCTGGCGCGGCTGGGCGCGGTGCGAAGCCCTTTGCGCGATCCTCAAACACGCCGGAAGTTGCAGGAAGAGGCGCAACGTCTGCTGGCGTCCGGCAATCCCGGCGACTGGAATCAGGCATTCATGGAGCTTGGCGAAACCGTATGTACGCCGCGTGCACCGCGCTGCGAAGAATGTCCGATGGCCCGCTGGTGCCGGGCGCGTGGGATGGAACTGCAGAATGAAATACCGACAAAGCGAATATTGCGTGAGGGAATTCGAGTGACGCTGGCGGCAGCGGTGCTTTGCGATCCGCGCGGGGAGACGCTGCTGCTTCGGAGTCCCGGACGTCACGACGCGGTGCTTTTCTCGCGGCTCCGCCAGTTCCCGGCAATTGAAATCATTGGAGACATGCGCGATGGGGTTCGGGAAGAGGCTAAGCCCCGTGCGACCACTCAGATTAGAAATTATTTGCGGGATGAATTAGGGCTGCCAAAATTGTTAAAAAAATCTTTCCGCCAGTTGCCCGCCCTCAGACACGCGGTGACTTTTCGCGACGTAGTGCTTCTGCCCGTTCTGGTGCGCGTTGCCCGGCTTCCCCGGCATTCCGAAGGCGAAGCAGTTCCGCTACAGGATGTGCCGCATATGCCGATTTCCAGCGCCACGCGCAAGATTGCACGCGCCGCTCTTACAGCCCTGGCAGGATCTTCCAATCAAGCGCGGAATTGATTGTTCGGACCCCTGAAATAATTCAGCCAGACCTTCTGCCGCCGAGGGTGGCGACCGTAACGTACCATTGCGGGCAAGAGTGTACTTCCGAATCGCTCAGCGCATCTGAACTGTTAGGATTAGTCCAATCAGGATGGCCAGGTCGAGGCAGCGCAAGCGGAAGGCTGCTTTGCCCAGACCTTCGCGAAATCACTCTGGAAAAGAACCTGACTCTACAAGGGCAAAAAGCAGATCCCTCGTCCGCTGAGACAGACTCGGGATGACCTGGTGTTGCGGGGGCTGACAAAGGAGTGATTGACCCTTTGCCTCGCCGCCCGGGGCAAGAGACGGCCTCTGCGAAGGCAGGCCAAAGGCGGAAAGGCAGTCGCCCAAGGGAGACGCCGAAGCAGACTGAAGATGAGAAGGCAAAATGCAGATCCTTCGCTGCNNTCGCTGCGCTCAGGATGACAACTTGAGGCAGGTGATCCTTCATTGATAACCGCCGCACCTAAGATAACCGCCGCGCCTAACGCGATCCTGCTGAATTCGGAAGCTACCACTTCGGTACCGTCGGCGGCTCTGCGGCGTTATTTCGAAGTTGTGCTTTATCTGCTGACGGCGACGGGCGCGCTAGCGGTGATCTATACCGGCAGGCTCGACTGGATTAGCTCCATCATTGTGGGTGGCGCGCTTGCGTTCAAGGGCGTGCGCCTGGCACGGCATTGCGGGCCGGAGATATCCTCGGCGCTGGCGACGACCGTGGTATTAGTCTATCTTCTTTTTTTTCCGATTGATTTGTGGTTCGTCTCCAACCATCTCATCCCCGGCGCACCCGCTCCGGTGCTCTATTCCGCGCTACTGGCTTCCGTACACCTGCTGCTGGTGGCGACGTTGGTGCGGCTGTATTCGGTGCGCACGCGCCGCGACGGACTGTTCCTGGCCATGCTGGCCTTCGCGTGCATGCTGGCCTCGGCGATCCTGACGGTGGATCCGACGTTCCTGATCGTGCTGGCGATTTTCCTGATGCTGGCGGTGGCAACGTTTGTGGGCATGGAAATGAGCCGCGCATCCGAAAATGCCATTTCGCCGAACGTGGCTGAAGGGACCACTCCCGCGCACCGGTTGCATCGGGCTCTGGGAACTGTCTCCGCAATGGTGGGACTGGCGGCGCTGGCGCTGGGCGGGGTGATTTTCTTCCTGATTCCGCGCTTCACGGCGGGCTATTGGAGCGCGTTACGAGTGCAACCGGAGTTGATTTCAGGATTTACCGAGAACGTCCGGCTGGGAGAAATTGGCCGCATAAAACTGGGGACTTCACTGGTGATGCGGGTGAGAGTGGAAGGCGATCCGGGGCGCGCGGAACTGGCTCTCTGGCGCGGCATTGTGCTGACGGCCTTCGATGGGCACCACTGGTTCACGGCATCCCACGCGGCGGACGTGGTTACTCCTCAACCAGATGGCAGCTACGTTTTCCCGGCACGAGGTGCGGACCAGCGTCCCACGTTTGGCATGGTTGCCGCGGCGGTGGCGCCTTTTCGCTACACCATTTTGCTGCAACCCATTGGCACGAACGCATTGTTTTTCGCCGCGCAACCGGTTTCCGCCAGTGGCGGCCTTGACGGCGAGAATTCGCAGAGCGATTTGCTGACGCACCGTGGTTATCTGGTGATGGATGCCACCGGCTCCATTTTCCGGCCAGCCTCGGGCGACATGGCGGTGCGATATGAGGGCGTATCCGATCTGCCGCTGTATCCGGCGGCGGCGCTGCGCCAGGACACGACGAATTATCCGCCGGATTTGCGGTTAACTTACCTGCAACTTCCCCCTCTCGACCCGCGAATTCCCGCGCTGGCGGCGAAAATTACCACTGGCGCTCGAACGCCCTATGACAAAGCGGCGGCCATTGAGAATTATCTTCACGCGCATTATGGCTACACGCTGGACCTTCGCGGCGACCCTGGTACAGACCCGCTGGCCTACTTTCTGTTTCAGAAACGCGCGGGACACTGCGAATATTTCGCCACGGCCATGGCCGTGCTTCTGCGAGTGTCGGGAGTGCCTTCGCGCTACGTGACCGGCTTTCTGCCCGGCGAATACAACGACGTGGGCGGCGACTATATTGTGAGGGCCAGGGACGCGCACAGTTGGGTGGAAGTGTATTTCCCGAGTTACGGTTGGGTTCCCTTTGATCCCACCCCGCCGGGAGAGCCGCGCAGCCACGGGCTGATGGACCGCATGTCCCTCTATTTTGACTGGCTGCAATACAACTGGGGCGAGTGGGTGGTGAACTACGATTACGGCCATCAACTCACGCTCGCCCACACGCTGGAACATTCCTCGGAAGACTGGAAACAAAACGCGGTTAATTTTCTGGAAACGAAGAAGCGCCGCGCTTTGGATGAAATGGACGGCGTGGTGGCGCGGGTTGCGCGCGACCGGCGTCTGCTGTTAATTGTGGGACTGCTGTTGCTACTAGGGTTATCTATTCTGCGAAAGCAGGAAGCCATTGCCGGCGCGTTCCTGCGATGGAAAATCCTATGGAAGGCTCGTGGTCAAGGCGGAGCCGCCACTTCTTCTTNNCGTCTTCTTCGCTGGCATCGCTCGAATACCGGCGAATGTTGCGCGCTCTGGAACGAGCGGGCTGGCGGAAAGGCATGTCCCAAACGCCGTTGGAATTTGCCTCTGGCTTCGGTGCGTCCAAATTAGCGAATCCGGTGATGGCGATCACTGAGCTTTATCAATCGGCGCGCTTCGGCGCGGGCGATTTTGATGAAGGCGCGATGTCGTCACAGTTGCAGCAGATTTTCGAGCGGCTGCGCGGCGGGAGAGAGCGAAGGGGGAATAATCCCGCCGGTGCCTCCTAATAGCACATATGTTTTTTCCTGGCGGATGACAACTGAAGGGGGGGGAATTTGTCAAGGTTGGCCAATTCCCACCACTGACCCACCAACCACCGCACGAACTCGCAACACGCTTAAAAATGTAACCGCTTGGTGCAGTGTCGCGTACTACACGACTTTCGAGGTCGAAGCTGGCCCCATCGAGGAAGCGTTGGAGAAAGCAAAATCGCAGGTCCGCCACGAATCGGGCGAGCCTTGTAACCGCGAATCGGGCTGGGATGAGTTTGAAATCTCTTCCGAGTCCAGTGATGGCNNTTGGCTTCCTTCAGGATGGGGACGTCTGGATCGGCATCTTTCCAGAAGGTAAAAAAATCCTTATAGGCGGCGAGAGCGCGGACGCGGGCAGCGTCGGCATCGGCACCCTGCGAAGTTTTGGCCTGCAGCGCGTTCGCTCGGGCCAATCCCAGATGCGCCAGCGATCCTGTCCAGCAATTCCAGACGATGCCGCTGTGGTCGAGAACCTTCTGAAACTCGGCGGCAGCAGCGCCGCCCTGTCCCGCTGCTAGGTATGCCTCACCCCGCACATATGTGGGATACAGGCAGGAAAGGTTTGCAAGAAAGTTAATTTGCCCCAACTCGATGGGTGTGGCAGCTTGCAGGGTATTCAGAGCGGACACCGGCTTCTTTCCCTACAGGGCCAATTGTGCATGAATCGCAGGCAGCCAGAGTACCTGCATTTGGGTGTCCAGGGGGAAGCGTTTTCCTAAGTCTTCGGCCAGCGATTCGGTTCGAGCCGTATCACTTGCCATCGCAAACGCAAGCGCAACTTCGCTCTCGACGGCCTGGCTCGCGGGAGCAAGCTTCAAAGCTTCCGCCGCAGACTTCCGGGCGTCTGTGGGATAGCCATAAGCGGCCTCCAGCTGAGCCTCAATGCGGAAGCAGCCTATGCTTCGCGCTGAAAGCGGGGTGAAGCCGCGTGTCCTCGGCTTTATAAACCACACCCATACCGCCACCGCCCAGTTTTTCGACGATGCAGTAGTGCGAAATCGCTTGTCCGATTTCCAGGAGACGCCCTCTGGCTGCGTATCTTAGCCGGAATTTCCTTTTTGATCTTGAAAACGGCAACATAGTACACCCGTCTCGCTCTTCGCGACACTCTAATACATAGACTCCTACTGTGGCGGCGGACAATCGAACGCGCCGTGTTACAATGAAGGCTGAATTTTTCCAGAAGATTTCCCTCCCCAATATGCCCAAAGTCGGTTTCGTCAGCCTAGGATGCCCAAAAAACCTTGTGGATAGCGAGGTGATGATGGGTATGCTCGCGCGCAACGGCTATGAGTTGACGCCAAATGCCGAAGATGCCGACATCTTCGTGGTGAATACCTGTTCCTTTATCGCGCCGGCGCAGCAGGAATCCATTAACACGATTTTGGAATTGGCCGAGCACAAGAAAACCGGCAGGGCACGGCGCTTGGTAGTGGCCGGCTGTTTGGTCGAACGCTATCGTGAACAATTGCTAGCGGAAATTCCGGAAGTGGATGCCGTAGTAGGAACCGGCGAGATCGAAAGTATTTTGGAAGCTTGTGCGGAAGATTTGGAATCTGGGCGCGACGCGGCTGGCACACAACGCGGCCATAGCGAGACGCCTTCGTATCTGTATCACGACGCTACGCCCCGAATTGTCTCCACAGCGCGGCATACCGCTTACATCAAAATCAACGAAGGCTGCGATCATCCCTGCACATTCTGCATTATTCCGGAATTGCGGGGAGCATTCCGCAGCCGCGCTTCGGAATCAGTGGTGCGCGAAGCGGAAAATCTGGCGCTGGGGGGCGTGCGGGAAATCACGCTGGTTGGGCAGGACACGACTTTTTTTGGCGAAGACCTCGGTATCCGCGACGGCTTGCCTGATCTGCTCGCCCGCCTGGCGCAAATTGATCCGCTGCTATGGGTGCGGTTTCTCTATTGTTACCCCAACCGCATTACTCAACGGCTGCTGGATACGCTCGCTGCGCATGACCGGCTCNNCTCGCGAAATATATTGACGTTCCCTTGCAACATGCCAGCCGCAACGTTTTGGCACGGATGAAGCGCGGTTCGCATGGCGGCGCTTTTCTTAAACTGATCGAGCGAATTCGCCGCACGATTCCCGGAGTTTCGTTGCGCACGTCATTCATCGTGGGTTTTCCAGGCGAGATGGAGGCGGATTTTCGCGAGTTGTGCGATTTCGTGCGCGCCGCCGAATTCGACTGGCTTGGTGTATTCGCCTACTCCGATGAAGAGACCGCCGAAAGCCATGCGCTCGACGGAAAAGTTAAACAGGAAACGATTACCCGGCGACGGCACGAATTGATGTCGCTGCAAAGAAAAATTTCGCACCGCAAGCTTCGCGCCCGCGTGGGGCGGACCTTCACCGCGATTCTGGAGGGGCCGGCGAAGGATACGGATCTTCTGTGGGAGGCGCGTCTCGAAGGAATGGCGCCGGAAATTGACGGCAAGGTGTACATCAGCGAAATCCGCGGACTGGAAGAGGGCGGTCCGCTGCCCTCCGCTGGAACGCGCGCGACCGTGGAAATCACTCGGGCAATGGAATACGACCTGGTAGGGCGCGTCATTGAATGGACGCGCGATGCCGCAGCCAACCATGCCGGTGTTGTGTCGCAATCTTTATCTCCCTCACGTCTAGCGCGCCCTATTTCGACGAGCGTGGCCGGACTGGTACAAATCAATGCGGCGACTAATGGCGTGACATCGCCAAGTTCTTTAGGGCCGGCATTCGCGCGTATGGACGCGCGCTAATCCTGGACGGTGCCCGGTGTCAGGCGATTTGCAGCTCCGGTGTCCGATTTGCGGCAAATCTGTTAGCGCGGCCACGCATCCCGAATTTCCCTTCTGCTCTGAACGCTGCCGATTGATTGATCTGGCCAATTGGGCCACTGAACGCTATGTAATTTCCGAGCCTGCCGCTGACGAAACCATGCCCTCGCCAGATGGCGAACCGGATTCGAATAACGATGGCGTCTAATTCCCCGTTAAACCCGCGCGCACCAGCCGAGGAAACAACAGTCTCCGGATCGAGCGCTACTCTTCCGCGATTGGTTGCGACCGCCGGAGGGCTGGGGTATCTCCCACTGATGCCCGGAACATTTGGGGCGCTCGCCGGCGTAGGGCTATATGTGTTGGCCATCGTTGGTGGCGNNTGGAGTTCATCCACGCCAGCCGCCAGCGCGAGCGGACTGTGGATTGCCGCCGCCATCACCATTCTAATCTCCGGAGCCGGCGTTTGGGCTGCGGGCTCCGAAGAACGCGCGTCGCGCCGCAAGGACCCACAGCACGTTGTAATTGATGAAGTCTCCGGGCAACTCATTGCCTACGTCGCTGCGCTGGCTCCGTTTAACTGGAAATATTGCGTGGCCGGTTTTATACTTTTTCGAGCGTTCGATATCGCCAAACCCTTTCCAGT
>PKXT01000293.1:0-10067 GCA_003133505.1 Acidobacteriota bacterium | reverse complement strand
ATTGTGGATTTTGCGTTGGGCGGGAATGTAGTTCATTTTCCCGCAGCCTCCCGGCAGTCGAAGCATGACTTTTCCCGTGACCAACCTCGTGACGAAAAACGGCACACCTCACATCGAGAGCGTTCGCCCCTCGGCGGCGCTTCCCGGGGGCGAAATTTCCATTGCCGGAAGTGGATTCAGTGGGCCTACGCATCTTTCTCCTCGAGTTGAAATCGGCGACACCGAAGCAACATTGGTTTTGGCCGGCGATTCGTTCTTGATCGCGCGGGTGCCAGAGGGCGCGGAGGGATCCGAAGTGCGCGTGCGCGCTGGCGAGGAGCAAAGCGGGCCTGGCGCTATTACCCTGGGGCGAAAGCTGGCCGATAATTTGCATCCCGTCAGCAATCCCGCTGTGGACGCGGAGGGCAGCATCTTCGTCACCTTCAGCGGCCAGCGTGGACAGCGTGTGCCCGTCCCGCTATATCGCGTGAATGACGACCGGGTAAGCCCCGTCGTCACGGATCTCGTGAATCCCACTGGCTTGGCCTTCGACCGCGATGGAATCCTCTACATTTCCTGCCGTAACGACGGCACACTGCATCGCGTGATGCCCGACGGCACTTCCTCGCAATGGGTGGAGGGCATGGGCGTAGCCACTGGCCTGGCCTTCGATCCCGTCGGCAATCTGTATGTGGGCGACCGCAGCGGTANNCGAACGGGACCATGACCACCTACGCCGAGGGCATGGGAGTCGCAACGGGGATTGCGTTTGATCGGAATCAAAACCTCTATGTGGGCGACCGCAGCGGTACGATTTTCAAGATCAGCCGCGACCGTCAAATCTATGTGTTCGCCACACTGGAACCTTCCGTAGCGGCCTATCACCTCGCCTTTAGCGCCGCAGGCGATCTATTTGTGACCGGTCCGACACAATCCAGTTTTGATCGCGTGTGGCGAATCACGCCGGAAGGCGAGGTTCACGTTTTCTATCGCGGGCTAGGGCGTCCGCAAGGCATGGCGTTCGATATTGGCGGCAACCTGTTCGTGGCCGCGTCGCTCGGTGGACATCGCGGCATCATTCGCATCTCGCCCTCGGGCCAAGCCGAGTTGGTACTGGCGGGGGGTGGGCTGGTAGGTGTGGCATTGCGAGATCACCTCGCCGTGCTGGCGACTTCCAGCGCCCTTTACAGCCTGCCCTGGGACGTCCAAGGCATGCCGCTTTTCGGCTAGCACTTTCCCGATATTCTGAACCGCTTCGATGAAAATTCTTTCCGGCAAATTCCACTCGGCATGAACGCGGAAATCATTGCTGTCGGCTCCGAACTGCTCACTCCCGACCGGCTGGATACCAATTCCCTTTTTCTGACTGGCAGACTAAGTATGCTGGGGATTCGGGTGTCGCGAAAAACAATTGTCGGCGATCAACCCGGCGATATTCGCGATGCCTTTTCCGAAGCCCTGCACCGCGCGGAAGTAGTGATTTCCACGGGCGGACTGGGCCCCACCTTGGACGACCAGACACGCGAGGCTGTATCCGGGCTTCTGGGACTGGCTCTAAAACTCGACCAGGAAACACTGCAACACATTCGCGAGCGTTTCAAGCGAATGAGCCGCGCCATGCCAGAAATCAACATACGCCAGGCCATGGTCCCGGAAGGAGCTGAAATCCTTCCCAACCCCCGCGGAACGGCGCCGGGTTTGTGGCTGGAACCTCGCGGACGCCGCATCATCCTGCTTCCTGGTCCCCCCAATGAAATGGAGGGAATGTTTGAGCAAGAGGTGGTGCGGCGGTTGGCGCGGCGCGGCGCCGGGATACGGCTGGTGAAGTGCGAGATTCGGGTCACCGGTATGGGCGAATCGCATCTGGAAGAGATTATCGCTCCCATTTATTCGAGTTACCCAAACGTGGAAACGACCATTCTGGCCGGACAGGGCGAAATCCAAATTCATCCACGCATGTGGTCGGCCGACGCCGAGGCAGCCCGACATATCCTGGACGAATTGACCGCGAAAATCGAAGTTGCGCTCGGTGACCACATTTTTTCGAGCGTTGGTGAGACATTTGAGAACGTTGTGGCTAAGGCTCTTACAGCTAATCACGCCACGATCGCAACAGCGGAAAGCTGCACGGGCGGCCTGGTGGCTGAACGCCTCACCCGTGTGCCGGGAAGTTCGGCATATTTTATTAGCGGGGTGGTTTGCTACAGCAATGAAGCCAAGACCGCTCTCGCCGATGTGTCTCCGGCAATGATCGCGACGCGAGGCTCGGTAAGCTCCGAAGTGGCCATCGCAATGGCTGAAGGGATTCGCCGCCGCAGTAAAGCAACGCTCGGAATAGGAATCACAGGAATTGCGGGGCCTGGCGGAGGCACTCCGGAAAAGCCCGTCGGAATGGTGCATATCGCTTTCGCCGACGAAAATAACACTCGCGAATCGCGCTTCGTCTTTCCCGGCGACCGCGAGCGCGTCCGCTGGCAGGCTTCGCAAGTGGCATTGGATTGGGTGCGCCGCTATTTCCTGCCGGGTTCGTGCGGCGTGAATTAGCGTGCGCCTTTTCGTCGCGTTGGATATTCCAGAGCACGTTCGCGCTACGCTGCGTGCATTCACAACTCCGCTGCGCCAGGTTTCTCCGGGGGCGCGCTGGACGCGAACCGAAGGACAGCACGTAACCCTGAAATTTCTTGGCAATGTTGGCGAGGAGAAATTGGAAGCCATACACTCTGTTCTCGCGCCCGTGCGGTCACTGCAACCGGTAACAATGAATTTTCGAGGCGCGGAATTTTTCCCCCGTGGCCGCCGGCCGCGCGTGTTTTGGGTAGGTGTGAAACCCTCGGAAAACCTTACGACCCTGGCCGCCGATATTGAAGGAGCGGTAGTCGCTGTTGGATTCACGCCCGAACAGCGGGCATTCCGTCCTCATCTCACCCTGGCGCGCTTTCCCGAAGCGAAATCCTCCGCACCCCTTCTTCAAACGCTGGCCGAACGCAAAAACCATCAGCCCGAATTTGGAGGCGTGACTGTTTCGGAATTTTCCCTATATCAGAGTCATCTGAAACCAACCGGCGCGGAGTACACTCGGTTGGAAACTTTTTCTTTCGTGGAAAAACCTTTGGAGAAATCGAAGTGAACGCTTTCTGGTTAATCCCGATTGGCGCATATTTGCTGGGCGCTATTCCCTTCGGACTGCTGATCGTTTGGCTTAGCCATCGCCGCGACGTCCGCGCGGAGGGCAGTGGAAACATCGGCGCAACCAATGTGGCGCGCGTGGCCGGCTCGGGCGCGGGCTTGCTGACCCTGGTCCTTGATGCCGCGAAGGGTTATGCCGCGGTCGCATTGGCCGGCGTGATTACCGGCCACAACATTCGTTGGATGATGCTGGCGGCGGTTTGCGCCCTAGTGGGGCACGTGTTTCCCGTCTGGCTTCGCTTTCACGGAGGTCGCGGCGTAGCAACCGGCTTGGGGGTATTGCTGCTCATCAGCGCTCCGGCCATATTGACGGCCCTTCTAATCTGGTTCCTGGTGATTATATTCTGGCGTTATGTTTCGCTGGGGTCGGTAGCCGCGGCCGCAATCACTCCCTTATTAATGTACGTCCTGTATCAGCCAGGCTATGCTCCGCCGAATGCGGTGACCTGGGGGACGGTGGCTATCTGCACATTGATCATCGCCCGCCACGCCGAAAACATGCGGCGGATGGCCGCCGGAACGGAAAAACAATTCTCACTGGGCCGCCCTGGTTCGTCATCTGAGAGTTCTTCGCCGGACTGAATGAAGAAAATCGCCATTATCGGAGGGGGAAGCTGGGGCACCGCTTTGGCAATTGCGCTTTGCAAGAGCCACCGCCCCCACCGTGTCAGCTTGTGGGTTCACCACAATGACATAGCTCACATGCTGCGCGAACGGCGTGTAAATGAAGTCTATCTTCCCGGATTTGAACTGGCTCCCGAAATCGAAATTACTCAGGACTTCGCCTGCGCGCTGGCAGAGGCCGATTACGTCCTCGGGGTGATGCCGTCCGCGCATGCCCGCGCTGCCTACACAGCCATGCGGTCGCATTTGCGGGCGAGCGTTCCCATTATCAGTGCGACGAAAGGCATCGAGGCGGAAACGCTCCTGCGCATGAGCGAGCTGATTGCCGATGTTTGCGGCGGAGTTTCTTCCGCGCGCATCGCCGTCTTTTCCGGGCCGTCGTTTGCGCGCGAAGTGGCGCGAGGCGATCCTTGCGCCATCGTAATCGGGTCGCATGACGCCACGCTGGCGACGGAAATCCAGGAAGAATTTTTCGGCCCGTCCCTACGCCTCTACACCAATAACGACGTCACAGGTGTGGAACTGGGCGGCGCGGTGAAAAATATCATCGCCATTGCGGCGGGAGTTGGGGAAGGCATGGAGTTGGGCCATAACGCCATGGCCGCCCTGATTACCCGGGGCCTGGCGGAAATAATGCGGTTAGGGAACGCGCTTGGCGCCAGGAGCGAGACACTCGCGGGACTGGCTGGTTTGGGTGATCTCGTCCTTACCTGCACCGGATCGCTCAGCCGCAATCGCGCCGTCGGCATCGAACTGGGCCGTGGCAAAAAACTGTCCGAAATCCTGCGCAGCACCCGTATGGTGGCGGAGGGTGTGGGCGCGGCCTCCGCCGTGTGGGCGTTAGCCCAATGCCATGGGGTGGACATGCCCATCACCGAGCAGATGTATGCCGTCCTTTACAATGACCGCTCTCCGCGCGATGCGATGCGCGATCTTATGACCCGCCCCCTTAAAAACGAATAAGTTTCGGCCACAGGTTATAACTAACCAGCGCGTTAGCCTCAACCTGTTAAACTAACTTCTCCGACGGCATCGAACACCATCATGATCTCCCTATTTGGAAAACCAGAACCGACGCTGATCGAGCGCCTGAAGCAATCCGTCAGCAAGACGCGCACCGAGTTGGCCGCCAAAGTGGAGCAGATTTTCACTGGCGACCGCCCGGTGGATCCTGCTCTGCTGGCCGAGTTGGAAACCGCTTTACTGAGCGCGGACATCGGCGTGCGAACCACGCGCGGTGTAATTGCCGCCCTCCGCGAGCAGGTGAACCAGCACTCGCTCATCGGTACGGACACACTGAAGCGGGCGCTGCAAAGTGAACTGCTGCGTATTCTCTGGGCTCCGATGAATTCGACTTCCGCGCCTTACGGAAACGGCCACGGGTCCCCTGTTTCTGGGGCCGCAATGCTGCCGCGCCCCGTGCCGGCCGCCACGGCATCTTCACAATCAGGGCCGCGGGTGATTTTTCTGGTCGGCGTGAATGGAGTCGGCAAGACCACAACTATCGGCAAGCTGGCCCATCGTCTTCGCGGCGAACACTCAAGCGTGCTGCTCTGCGCCGCCGATACTTTTCGTGCCGCTGCCAACGAGCAGCTGGAAATTTGGGCCAAGCGCACCGGCGTGGAAGTGATCAAGCAGAGGCCCGGAGCGGATCCCGCCGCCGTCGTCTTCGATGCGCTTTCCGCCGCCAAAGCCCGCAACATAAATGTCGTAATCGTGGACACGGCGGGCCGGCTGCACACCAAGCCCAATTTGATGGCTGAACTTGAAAAGATGAAGCGTACCGCAGCCAAACTGATTCCGGGCGCGCCCCACGATGTGCTGCTCGTTATGGACGCCACTACCGGACAGAACGGCCTTTCCCAGGCGCGCGAATTCCTCGCTCACGCTGGCGTTACCGGAATTGTCCTCACCAAACTCGATGGCACCGCGAAGGGCGGAATCGTTGTCGCCATCGCCGGCGAATTGAACCTGCCCATTCGCTTTGTCGGCACCGGCGAGCAGATGGACGATCTCGTCCCCTTTGA
The DNA here is from genome assembly GCA_003133505.1 of Acidobacteriota bacterium. Lineage (GTDB taxonomy): Bacteria > Acidobacteriota > Terriglobia > Acidiferrales > UBA7541 > PALSA-278. Next base: position 4,251 of record PKXT01000293.1, on the reverse strand, counting down.
TCCCGAAACTTATGTCCAATCCCTTTTCACGTAGCCCCAATCCCGAAGACGATTTCTGGATGGGCCGCGCGCTCGAACTGGCCCGGCGCGGCACTGCGCTTACCCATCCCAATCCAATGGTCGGCTCGGTCGTCGTGCGCGATGAACAAATAATTGGCGAGGGCTTTCACACCTGGGAAGGAGTGGATCACGCGGAAGTTCACGCGCTGGAAAAGGCTGGCGCCGCCGCTCGCGGCGCGACGCTCTATGTAACTCTGGAGCCGTGCTGCCATACCGGACGCACCGCGCCGTGCACCAAGTCGATTATGGCTGCGGGAATAAGCCGCGTGGTCGCCGCGATGCGCGACCCCAATCCGCGCGTGGCTGGCCGCGGCTTGCGGGAACTCCGGCGCGGCGGCGTGGAAGTCGTCAGCGGCGTGCGCGAAACCGAAGCGAAAACTCTGAACGAGGATTTCGCCTGCTGGATTCGCCTGCATCGGCCAATGGTCACCCTTAAATCCGCAGCCACCGTGGACGGGCAAATTGCCGCTCGCGACGGCAGTGCCACGTGGATTACTTCCGAAAAATCGCGCGATGAAGTGCAGGAATTGCGCCATGCCGCCGACGCCCTGCTTACCGGGATTGGCACGGTTCTCGCGGACAATCCCAATCTTACGGACCGCAGCGGGAAACCGCGCCGCCGTCCGCTGTTGCGAGTGGTGCTCGATTCGCGCCTGCGCCTTCCCCTAAAATCGAAGCTGGTAAAAGACAGCGCCGGCGACGTGCTGGTCTTTACCGCGCAATCGCCGGACTCGCCGAAAGCGCGCGCTTTGCGAAAGGCGGGGATCGAGGTTGTGCATGTGGATATGCCGCCCGAAGCGGGGAATGCTACAAGAGGCGTGCGGCGTGCCGCGCGAGGCGTGGAGTTGCAGGCGGTGATTGGCGAGCTTGCCCGGCGCGAAGTGTTGGGCGTGCTTCTGGAAGCGGGCGCGGAACTCAATGGCGCGGCGTTACGTGCGGGAATTGTGGATAAGCTGGTGCTGTTTCTGGCGCCGAAAATTCTTGGCGGCGGACATGTTCCCATCGCGCGCAGTTTTTCGACGCGGATCGGCGATGCGCCATTGCTTGAGTTTTCGCGGCTGCGGTTCAGCGGACCCGATGCCGTCCTGGAGGGCTATTTCCGCGATGTTTACGGGGATAATTCGAAGCGCCGGAAAAATTGAATCGCTCGAGCTCGGCATAATCGGGGACGGCGGCGCGCACGTGCGCGAAGCGGCTGGCAATAGTGGCGCGCGCCTTCGCGTGCGTTTTGCGCCTGAATTGATCGCGGTGTCTCCGCTTACCATTGGCGCGAGCATTGCGGTGAACGGCTGCTGCCTTACCGTGATTGAATTCGGGGATGATTTTTTTGTGGCTGATCTGTCGCCTGAAACACTGGCGCGCACCTCTTTTGTCGAAAAAAAACCGGGTGACGCGGTGAATCTGGAACGTCCGCTAAGAGTCGGTGACGAACTTGGCGGCTACATAGTGCAGGGACACGTAGATGGCGTGGGCCGGGTGCAAACCATTTCGTCAATACAAAATGGCACCCTGGTTGGGATCGAAGTCGCCAGCGGTCCCAATACGGGCGGCGATTCTGATATCGTCGCCAGCTCCAATAGCGGCGGCAATTCCCTGAACGACGACTGGTGGCTGGCCGTGTCCGTCCCGCCGGAAATCGCCACCTACATCGTCGAGAAAGGCTCCCTCACAGTGGATGGCATTAGCCTCACTGTGGCGAACTGGACCAATGGCATCGCCGGAATTGCCGTCATTCCCTTCACCTATGGACACACCAACGTGCGTTATCTCTCGCTTGGCGATGCCGTCAATCTCGAATGCGACGTGCTGGCAAAATATGTGGAACAGGCTCTATCACGCCCCCCTCATCCACAGCCGGCGTCTTCCGTGTCTCGCATTTCATTGGAGAGGCTGCTCAGCGAAGGCTTCTAATATTGTTTTTTCTAACCTCGACAACTGAAGAGCGCACATCAGTATCCCCCTAGAACAATCAATCGCGATTACATTATTTTCCAGGAATTTCAGCTTTTCGATTTGGCCGGGGTTCCGCTCGCGGTCGTACTACCAGGGGTATGCGAAGAAAGGGGAATTACTCCAAGGCTAAGCGAGAATTTTCCGCTAAGCAGGCTATCCTCATTCGGGTCCTGTTTCTTCTTGTGCGGCCACCACCCATCTGGAACGCGCTGGACAAAGATGAACTTCTGCAACGCGCCGCCCGAAGAAATCTGCTCCGTCGCGTTAAAACTTTGGGACGTCAGATTTTGTAGCTGGTCAGCCGACATATCCACAAAGATTTCCTTCGATGCGGTTGTAAAGCCACCGCCCAGTATGGCCACACCCTGAGTGAAGCCAGGGCCAAAGAACGGTTGCACCGCGCTTCCCAGCGTTGCGGCAGCTTGAAGAATATTGAAATAAACCGCCCTTGCACCGGTCAGCTTACGATCTGTGGAATAAAGGCTGGTCACATGATCCAGTGAAAGTGGAACAAGCGTGTTGCAGTCTGGCGTACCCGGCTTGCAGGCCGTCCCGGTGGCGATCGTGCCGCCCGCGCTAAACATGGGGAGATTGGCGGAATGGGTTGGTGGCTTGGCGTCTACTATTACGGTCATCCCGGCCAGCGGCACGATGATCGGCATCTGGCATTTGTTGACGATGGATACCTGAATTACATGAAAGTTGGCAGCGATTCCATTTCCGTATTTGCTTTTGCTTTCATTGCTCCGAACAACCTGCGGTTGCGCTATCACATTCTGATTGATATCACAGGGGCTTGAGTTATCGAACGTTATGAAACCGCCCGCGGGCAGCGGAAGCGCCAACTGATCCACCTTGTAGCTGGCTGGCGCAGTGAACTCCACCATTGTCATTGTGTTGTCTGTCGAGGCTGTGATCTTTGTAACCTTCCCCTGGCCGATGGATGGGAACAGCACAACTCGCGACGTATCCTGGGCTATGGAGCCAAGGTCACTGCCGTTGGCGACCAGGAGAAAGCCAGTCAATGCGCTGTTGCTCGCGCCCGCGGCGGTGGGCTGCTCGACGACCGTAACCGCTGTGATTTGTGGAGTTGCATTCGACTTCGTCGCGGGTTGTGCTCCCTGCGCTCTGACAAGAGTCGTGCAACTGAGCGAGAGAACGGCTAACAAACTGCAAAGTACACACACTCTTTCAAACCAACGACAGGCTGGGGCCGGCATCGGAATCCTCCTAAGGCCGCTTCGCGGCGACGCATTTTTACCATACTGTCATGCCGGAGTTAAAGGAAAAAGGGATCGATCGCCTTTTGGCTTTTGGTCGCCGCTAGGAAGACACCAGGCGTTTCTGGCGCGCTCCGCGCCAGTAGAGGACCAAACCAAGGAGTATCGCGCCGGCCGTGCCGGAGACCAGCTTTAACTCAAAGAGGAATTTGTTGCTGGCGTCACCGGGAGGAACCAGCGAGAGCGCGATGCTCAACGCCACAACTGCGAAGCCCATGCCGCCCGCCATCCACACACCTACCTTGCCACCGGGGATGAGCACGGCGTGTTCGTTGGTCAGGCGGTCTTTGCGGTAGGCCAGCTTGATGACCGCCGCATACATATAAAGGAACGGGATGAAGTACACAATCACGGCCGCGTCCACCAGAATCTGATACGCGCCGATGGTGGTTTCGCTGATTTGGCTGAGCAGCAAAATGCCGCCGGAAATTACCGCCTGCACGGCGATGGAAATGTAAGGCGTCCGCCATTTGGGATGAATTTTGCCAAACGCGGCGGGCAAATAACGGTCCACGCCTACCACGAAGGGCACCCGCGCAATTCCCGCGACGGTTGAACCAACGCCGCCCGCGTTGCCGACCGTTACAAGCAGCGCCGCTATCACGCCGAGCGCGCCGAGCTTCACAATTCCGCTGGCCATGGTAATGGCCTGGAACGCGCCGCTCTTGGGGTCCACATTCGCGCCATTGAGCAGCACCAGGACCGAAATCGTGCCGGCAATGTACACCAGCGCAATCAGCACGCCCGATCCCAGGATGGCGCGCGGCAGAGTCTTGCGCGGATTGTGAATTTCGCCGCTCATGGCCGAGACCAGTTCCAGCCCGGTAAACGCAAAGGCAATCTGCGGCCAGAAATTCACCGTGTTCCAGTCCCAGTGCGGCAGCATGTTGGCCATGGTGAAATGCGTTGCCGAGCCATGCAGCCGCCACACCCACGCCGCCAGGCATATCAGCAGCAC
>PKXT01000089.1 GCA_003133505.1 Acidobacteriota bacterium | reverse complement strand
ACCATGGATACAGCCTATTTCAAAGTATAACACGGTCATTACCTGCGCGGCGCGTCAACCCCTGGCGATCCAGGTATTCAAGTAAGGGGATGGCATATTTTCGACTGACTCCGGCCAAGTCCTTGAATTGCGGGACAGAGATGCGATCTCCACGGTCGCGGCGATACGTAGAAAGCAGTTCGCGAAGCCTTGCCAGCGCGGCGAAATGGAGCAGGAGATCGCCAGTTACTTTGACCAGCACATTCTCACGAAGAAGAAGTTGCACGATTTTCTGGGCGCGATCTTTTTCGACCGGCAATCCCGCAAGCGTTTCAGCGAGGCTGGGCGCGGCCAAGCCAGCGTGCTCGAATTCGCCGGCGATCAAGTCCTTCGCTCGTTGCTCTTCGGGCAGGAGGGCAATGGCATGACTAGCGAGGGTAACCATGTCGCCGGAAAGAGATACCTTGCGCTGAGCGCTCAACTCATCAAGGGCGAAGCGAAAAATTTCCTGTCGCGCTGTATAGCCAAGGCCGGCCCGTAATTCTTCGCGAGGAAAACCGGGTGCGAGAGGGTTGTNNTTGGATCGTCGGAGACGATGCGCAATTTTTTATCGCGTCCCAGCGCCGTCGCGGTTTCGCGAATCGCGGATTCCATCCAGCCTGTGCGGGCAATAATTTGGGCCAAGTCCAATCCAGCAGGCTGGGAATCGGCGAGCGCCAGAAGGATATTTGATTCGTTGCCACTTTCGAGAATTTGAAGGAATGCGATTGCTCGCGAGTCCTTGCGGCGGTGCCGGCGCGCGAGAGGATCCAGCACTTCTCCACCTCCGATGGTTACCACGGGGGAGAACCGGCGAACGATGAATCTGTCGCCGGGAAGAAGGAGCAAAGGCACGTCCAGGCGCAACTGGGCGAGAGCTGATTGGCCAGGTAGCAATGCGGGGTTGAGGTCGTCATTGGCCGTCGTTTCAAGCAAAACGACTTCGGCAATCGTTTCCGCAGTGCCTTGATGGAAATGAACACGGGCGTGGTTTCTCAGCGGGCCCACACCTTGCAACAGGGTCAAATGCGCATCCAATCTTTGCGTGGCGCGAAAGCGATTCGGAGAGGCGAGAACCATTCCGCGCGACAAATCCGCCAGATTGATACCCGCGAGATTGAGTGCAGTGCGTTGCCCCGCGTCAGCGCGTGGCACGCTTCGCCCGACGGCGTGAACACCGCGTATTCGTAAGCGCTTTCCAGATGGAAAAAGCTCGGCAATATCTTCCGAAGCAACAGACCCTGAAATGAGAGTGCCCGTGACCACAGTACCGAATCCCTTGAGCGCGAAAGCGCGGTCAATGGGCAGCCGAAAGTGGTGATGGGCATTTCGAGCAGGCACTTCGCGGGCTAAGCGGAGCAGTTCCGTCCTAAGCTGGTCTAGTCCCGCGCCGGTACGCGTGCTAACAGGGACAATGGGGGCACCTTCGAGGAATGAATTGCGGACAAAGTCCTCAGCTTCGAGTTGGGCCAACCCGGCAACATCGGAATCAACCAAATCAATTTTGGTTAGGGCGATGAGTCCGCGAGTGATGCCCAGCAGGCGGCAGATGTCAAAATGCTCGCGCGTTTGCGGCTNNCGCCGGCGCCGGCGAGCATGTTGCGAACAAAGCGCTCGTGACCCGGTACATCCACGAAGCCGAAACGGACATCTTCGGTTTGCAGGAATGCGAAACCGAGATCAATGGTAATGCCGCGGCGTTTTTCCTCGGCGAGGCGGTCAGGATCCGTGCCGGTTAGCGCTTGAACCAGAGTGGATTTTCCATGATCAATGTGTCCTGCGGTGCCGACAATTACGTTTTTGTAGGAGGCCATGTTTAGAGGAATCCGAGGGGACGGCAATACATTGATTTTGAAACTATACTCGATTGGGGAGGCATATCGCGGAAAACCCGGATTACAGCCGGATGTTAAGCAGGGAAATTAAAGCAACGCAGCAAAATGAGAAATCGAGAATCAATCCGGTATGCCCGATGGGCGGCGGCTGCGGCCTTGCTGCTGACGGTTGTGGTGGCCGGCGTCTATCTGCAGCGGACCCGGCGCGAATCGCGCGCGGAGCGCAATGCGCCCCCGGCCATTCCTGCAGCCGTGGAGCAGCAATCAGCGGCGTTTTCGTTTTCCAAGGTGGAGCAAGATCGGACCCTTTTCACGGTGAGCGCATCGCACGCGACAGCATTCAAGAATAGCGACCTCAGCCGGCTGGACGACGTTTCGATCACGGTGTTCGGCAGAGAGGGAACCCGCAACGATCGAATTCACGCGAAGGCCTGTGACTATGAGTCCAAGTCGGGCCGAATGATTTGCAAAGGAAAGACTCAGATTGATCTGGAAAGCGCGGCGGACGCGCGAAAGAATCCCGGCCAGCGAGCCATGAATGTGGAGACGAGCGACGTGGCCTTCGATCGTGAAACCGGCACAGCCGTGACGGATGCGCCAGCCACTTTTCGCTTNNACGGAACAGGCGCCGCGCGGGGCGTGGAATATGACTCGCGCGAAGGAATTGTGGTGTTGGAGCATGACGTGGCGTTTCAATTACGGCCCGAGCAAGATTCCACGGCCGCAGTGACGCAAATTCAGGCAAGCCGCCTGGATTTCAATCGCGGAGATTCGGTGATGCGGCTGGGGGGGGCGGTGCGGGTGGTGCGCGGTCCGCAGACACTTACGGCAGGCGAAANNGAGGCTGATGAATCGCCTGAGTTGCGATTTATGCAAACCACCGGAACGGCCGTGCTTGACGCGGAGAAGATGTCAGCCGATCTCACTGCTGACGGAAGTGTTTCGCAGTTAACGGCTGAGAGGCGTGTACGCGGCCAGCGCCGAACATCGCGCCCAGGGCTACAGGAAGAGGATATTTTCTCGGCGGACCAGGTGAAAGTGTTCATGGATTCGGCGAATCCTCGGACAAATCAGCCGCGCGAATTAATGGCCGGCGGTAACGTGGCGGTGAACTCGCAGCAGCCAGGGGTTTTGCGGACGCTCCGGACGGCGGCGGTACAACTCGAATTTTCATCCGCTGGCCGAGGCGCAACCGCGAGCCTAAATAGCGCTCAGACCCTGGTCCCGGGGGTGGTGGAACTGCTATCCGCAGGGGAGAAGACAACAATGAACGCAGGCCGGTTCTTGGCAACATTCGATGGCCGCGGACAGATGCGGTTATTGCAGGGAAAGAGAGGTGTAATGGTTGATCGCGAAACTATTGATAGCGCAAGCGTCAATGCAGTCAGCTTGGATCATGCAACCCAGCGCCACGTCACTGCTGCTCGGCAAACAAATAGCGGCACAGCGAGAAGCGCCAAAATAGAGAGTAGCGAAAATACTTCCGCGCCCGAGCATATGACGGCGCGGGAGTTGGACGTTCATTATGCGGGCGAAGACTGGACCGAATTGGAAGGGCGAGGAGATGTACGCTTCCGGCAGGCGGATCATTCGGCGGAAGCGGGCATCGCGCACATTGCACGAGCGACGAATACCGTGCGCCTGGATGGATTTCCTGTAGTGGATGATGCCAATTCGCGAACAACTGCCGCTCACATTGAACTGGAGCAGTCCACCGGCGAAGTGGTTGCGACAGGGCGGGTGTTCACGCTGGAGAACTCGCCGGCCCCGCCAGCGAAGGGGCAAATGATTGCTTCGGGACAACCAGGGAATGCGGGCCTGGGCAGCGGTGCTGCGCAAATCTCAGCCGACCGATTAGAGGCCAACAGCCAGAGCGGTGTAGCCACGTACAAAGGCAATGCGCGGTTATGGCAGGAAGATGCCCTGGTCCAGGCTGACGACATTCGCCTCGACCGCNNCAAAGCGCAGCAGTTAGATGCTACAGGGCATGTAATGGCGCTGCTGCCGCAGAACTCATCAAATGAGTCATCGCCAGCGAAAAATGCAAGCCGGAAAGGATCCGTTATTGATGACAGAAAGATTGCTGGCCACTCGATTGAGAAAGCTACACAGGAAACCGCAAATGGGAACGGTTCAAGGCCTTCAGGGCCTACGGTGTGGACCATCCACGCCCCGCACCTGACGTATATCGGAAATGACCAACGGGTGCATTTCGAAATCGGTGTTANNAGGGCCGGATGGACTCCCGCACACTGGATGTTTTTTTGAAGTCCGGCGCGACGGGTGATCGCGGTGTGGATCATGCGCAGGCGATAGGTAATGTAGTCATTGAGCAACCGGGGCGTCGGGCAACGGCGGACCGGGCGGATTATTTCGCGGCCGAGGGGAAATACGTGCTAAGCGGCGGCCAGCCCAAACTGGTGGAATCCGCGCACGGTACGACGACCGGGCGTTCGTTGACCTACTTTGTAGCGAATGATACGATTTTGGTAGATGCGCGAGGAGGTTCTCGCACCCTGACTGAACACCGGATTGAGAAATGAGCCGGTATGGCAAAACTCCAGGCCTCGGATATCAATAAGTCTTATCGCGGCCGGAGAGTCGTGGACGGCGTCAGTCTGGATATACATCAGGGCGAAGTAGTCGGGCTGCTAGGCCCGAACGGGGCGGGTAAAACCACTACATTTTATATTTTGGTGGGTCTGACACGGCCAGACCTCGGCCAAGTCTTGCTGGATGGCGAAGATATTACCGACCTACCGATGTATTTACGCGCCCGCAGCGGAATCAGTTACCTGCCTCAGGAGCCTTCCGTATTCCGCAAACTGACAGTCGAAGAAAATCTTCTGGCCATTTTAGAAACGCTGCCGTTGCTTCCTGAATACCGCAGGGAGCGTGTGGAAGAACTGCTGGCGCAAATGAGCCTGGAAAAGGTACGGAAGAACCGGGCATACTCGCTGTCGGGTGGAGAGCGCAGGCGTTTGGAGATAGCGCGGTCTCTTGTGCTGCAACCATCTTTCATTCTGCTGGACGAGCCGTTTTCGGGGATCGATCCGGTTACCGTAGGAGATTTGCAGAAGGTTATCAGCGAGCTCGCCGGAGCGAATATAGGAGTGCTTATTACGGACCACAACGTAAGGGAAACTCTCGCGGTAACCGACCGCGCATATATCATCAACAACGGGCGAATATTTCGCGCCGGTACGCNNACGCCCGAGTTGCTCAGCAGGGATCCCGACGTGCGGCGTATCTATTTAGGCGAGCGTTTCAAGCTGAACTAGCTTTATGAACCTCCTGCAACCCAAACTGCATCTCCGCCTTTCCCAGAAGCAGATCCTGACCCCGAGCCTTGTGCAAATGGTGAATCTGCTGGTGCTCAACCGGCTGGAGCTGCGCGGGATGATTGATCAGGAACTGATGACCAATCCCGTGCTCGAAGAAATCGGGGAAGACGGAATCACCACTGAGAATTACGCGGATGAGGCGTTTGAGAAAGCGGAACTGGAGAAACTGCCGGAAACCGAAGCGGCCAATCCATTCGAGGATTTCGATCTAAGTTCGTTCTATACCGAATATCTTGATGGGAATAGAAACGGCGAACGCCGGGAACAGGAAGAGTATGAACGGCCCTCGTTTGAGAAGTTCCTTTCTTCGCCAGAGGGACTGGCTGAACACCTGACCTGGCAGCTTGGGGGCAGCGTTTGCACAGAGACGGTGCGGAGGATAGCGGAGATCGTCATTGGCAATCTGGACGAAAACGGCTATCTGATGGCCACACTGGATGAAATTGCCTCGAATGATCCAAATAGCATGGACGATGTGGAAGAGGCGCTGGCGGTGGTGCAGGAGATGGACCCGCCGGGGGTGGCGGCCCGTGACTTACGGGAGTGCCTTCTGATTCAACTACACGTGCTGGCGCCACAAGACACCCTGGCCCGACAGATTGTAAGCGACCATTTGCAATTGCTCCAAAGCAATCAACTGCCGCCCATTTCGCGAGCGCTGGATCGCCCGGTGGAGCTGGTAAGACGCGCCGTGGACGTGATTAAACATCTCGATCCACGCCCCGGATTGCGGTACAACCAGAGCGAGCCGCGCCTGGTAACGCCCGACGTACGATTCGTAAAAGAAGAGGGTGAATGGCGGGTCGAGATGGAAGACGAAGGCGTGCCACAACTCCGTCTGAGCCCGGTTTACCGGCGGATGCTGGTTCGCGATGCGGCGGATCGGGAAGTACGTACGTACGTCAAAGAACGGTTCGCGGCAGCGGCGCAGTTTCTGAAAAATATTGAGCAACGGCGGCGGACCATTCAGGAAGTCTGCAAAGTGATTGTACGGAGGCAGGCTGATTTTCTGGACTACGGCCCGGATCATTTACGGCCAATGATGATCAAGGAAGTGGCAGAAGAGGTGGGTGTGCATCCCTCCACTGTGAGTCGTTCGGTAGCCAACAAGTACGCCCACACACCGCGAGGGGTGTTGGAATTGCGAAGCTTTTTTTCGGAATCGGTGAACGGGCCGGAGGGTCACGGCGTCTCATTGCCCTCGTTAAAACGGCGAGTAAAGAAGATGATCGAAGAGGAAAACACGGCAAAGCCCTTGACGGACGATGATATTGCCAGATTACTGGTGGAGGGGGGAATCCGTGTTACACGCCGCACGGTGGCGAAGTACCGCGAGGACATGAATATTCCGAGCAGTCATCAGCGGCGAGTGAAGACCTGAGCGGCGTCGTCGTGAAATATACCCAAAGCTCCACCTCACCACAGCTGGTGATTCTCACGGGCCTTTCCGGTTCCGGAAAGGGTTCGGTACTGCGGACGTTTGAGGATCTGGGCTACTACTGCGTTGATAATCTTCCCGTTTTACTGATTCCCGGTTTCACGAAATTCTTCGCACAGGAGCGCCGGGATATTAAGCGGGCGGCACTATTGGTGGATGCTCGTGAAGGAAAGCAACTTGCGCGGTTACCAGAGATTTACCGCAAGTTGAAAACGAAGGATCACGCCAGCCTGGTATTCATTGAGGCGAGCACGGCGGCTCTGGTGCGGCGATTCAGTGAGACACGACGGCCGCATCCAATGGGACGCGGGGCTACTGTGAGTGAAAGTATTGCACTTGAGCGGAAGCGCATGGCGCCGATTCGAAAGCTGGCCGACGTGGTTATTGATACCACGCGGTTCAACGTCCGCGAGCTTCGGCAGTTTATCGCCAAAAAATTTCAGGGGGCGAGCCAGAATTCACTGCTCGTTTCAGTGGTGAGCTTCGGATATCGCTTTGGGATACCGCAGGATGCCGATCTGGTATTTGATGTGCGGTTTTTGCCCAATCCCCACTTCGTGGCCAAACTGCGGCGGTTTTCGGGGCGCGATGCGTGGGTGACGAGGTACATTCACTCATTCCCACAGACGGGCGAATTCCTGCAACGGATTGACGGGCTGCTCTCTTACCTGATGCCCCATTACATCGCCGAAGGAAAGAGTTATCTGACAATTGCATTCGGGTGTACCGGGGGACGGCATCGTTCTGTGGCATTGGCGGAGGACGTATGGAAGAAGCTCCTGCGCCGGGGTTACCCGGCGAAGGCCGTTCATCGGGACGTGGATAAAGTGGTTTCTTGACTTTTTGCATTAGCCGCCCTAAGGTTCGTTTCCGCTCAGAGCATGGATTCAGGCGCCTCACTAATTTCGGACAAGTTGGAACCGCTAACGCATATCGCCGAATTGCGGCGGTTGCTGCATTGGGTGCGCCCGCAGTCCGCCTATTTGATTCCCGGCATCGTGCTGCTGGCCCTGGAGGGAATTTCCGAGGGCGTAGTCGCCTTGATGATTACACCGGCGATGGATGGCGTGCTCGAGCCGACCAAACCAGTGACCGAGCTGCCATTGGTTACCGTGGATGGGCACACGATCTACCTGAATTCCTTTGTCCCCCATGTTCATTATGTGTGGTCGATCTTTGCCATTTGTCTGGTGGCCCTGGTTTTTGGCAAGGCCGTTACGGAATACTTTGGTACCGTGCTGGTCCAATTTGCGGGACATAGCGCGGTAACAAATCTGCGCAATCGTCTTTACGAACGCCTGGTGCGGCAGCCACTGGGAGTTTTTCAACACCATCCTGTTGGCCGAGTGATATCCGCGGTTATCAATGATGTGGAACAGCTACGAAGTGTTCTTTCGGAGCATCTGGCCGACTTTTTCAGACAGATATTTACGCTAATCGCCCTGGTTTCTGTACTGCTTATGATTAACAAAACCATGGCGCTAACCTCCGCCGTGATCATTCCCTTGGTCATATGGCCGGTGGGGAGATTGGGGCGCCGCATCCGCAGCTCAGTGACAACAAGCCGCTCGCGGCTGGCGGATCTGAGTCAGATTTTGCAGGAAACGATTAGCGCCAACCATATTGTGAAAGCCTTCGGAATGGAACGCTTTGAAATCGCCAAGTTCCGCGAAACGGCGCATCGCCTCCTTCGCGAAACCATGCGGTGGGTGCGTGCTTACATCATCACCTCGCCGCTTATGGATCTGCTGGGTGCGCTGGTGATTGTGTTTGTCTTGCTCTATGCTCGCGGCGAAATCCTCCATGGCAAGATGACCATCGGCATGTTCATGACGTTCATCTACGCCCTTTTCAAGTCGTACGAGCCGATCAAGAGGCTTGGGGGTCTTTATCAGCAATTCCAGATGGGACTGGGCGCTTCGATGCAGGTTTTCGCGTTTTTGGATCTAAAAGAGGAGGTGGATGAAAAAGAAGGTGCGGCAGTGCTGCCGCGGTTTTCAGAATGTGTGGAATTCGACCGTGTGAGTTTCGCATATGACGGAGGACCGGAAATTTTGCGGGATATTAATCTACGCGTGCCTTCCGGTTCGATGGCTGCATTCGTGGGCACAAGTGGCGCGGGAAAGACCACGCTGGTAAATCTATTGCCGCGATTTCATGCCGCCTCCAGTGGAAGCGTGCGAATAGACGGCCATGATGTGCGAGACGTCACCCTGCGGTCATTGCGGGAGCAAATGGCCATCNNCGTGACGCAGGAAACATTTCTGTTTAACGATTCGGTCTGGAACAATCTCTGCTATGGCCGGCCCGATTTGCCGGAGGCGGACGTTCATGCGGCAGCGCGCGCTGCGCTGGCCCACGATTTCATTATGCAATTGCCCGAGGGCTACCAAACGCGCATTGGAGATCGCGGCCAGCGCCTTTCCGGCGGCCAGCGACAGAGGCTGGCTATAGCGAGGGCGCTGTTAAAGGATGCGCCCATCCTGATTTTAGACGAAGCCACGTCAGAGTTGGACTCGGAATCGGAAATGCTGGTACAGCGCGCGCTGAATAATCTGATGGCCGGCCGGACGGTTTTCGTGGTGGCGCACCGCTTGTCAACGATTCGTCGGGCGGACACGATTCTGGTACTGGAGGACGGAACCATAAGAGAGATGGGTACGCACGAAGTCCTAATGGCCATGGGCGGGGCCTACGCGCGGCTGTATGAAATGCAATTCGACGAACGAGAGTCGCCGCGCCACATAGTGAAGGATCCGCTCTAATGCGCGGGGGGAATGATCCGCGCTCAATGACAGGATTCGCCGAAGCCCGTGCGGAACGGGAGGGCTTGGCCTTGTGGCTCTCGCTACGTTGCGTCAACCATCGCTTCCTGGACCTGCACATCCATCTTCCAGAGGGGTGGGAGGGCCAGGAGCTGTTGGTCCGGCGGATCGTGCGGGAACAAATTCGCCGAGGACGCGTGGATTTAAAGTTAAACGCGACGACATCCGCGCAATCGGCAATTGAATTAAACCATGAACTCGCCGGAACATATTTGAAAATGCTGGAGAATCTGCGGGCCGAATTCAAGATTCAGACCGAACCAGATCTGGTGCAGCTTCTGCGGCTGCCTGGAGTGGTCAATCCGGTAGCGCCTTCTCCCGGGCCGGAATATGACGGTGAGCAATGGGTGGAACAATTTTTGGAAGGGGCGCTGGAGCGGCTGAATCGGATGCGAGTGGCCGAGGGAAGGGTACTGAGCGATAATTTGCGGCTCCATTTGCAGCGCATGATGGAACTAACGGAAAATGCGGAGAGGCTGGCCGGCCAAGCGACTCCATTATTCGCCCAGCGATTGGAAAGCAGATTGAAGGAATTATTGGGCAGCGAGGGGTTTGACTCCACGCGCCTGGCGCAGGAAGCGGCGTTGGCGGCGGTTCGCACCGATGCGACTGAAGAGTTGACGCGGCTTCGCAGCCACACCAAACAGTTCGCTGCGATTCTGGAGGGGGGAGGAGAAGTCGGCAAGAAATTGGATTTTCTCCTGCAGGAAATGAATCGGGAGGCTAATACGCTTCTGTCGAAAATTTCCGGCGCGGAAACCGAAAATCTGGAGATGACCAGGGTTGGATTGGAAGTGAAATCGGAGATAGAAAAGCTGAGAGAACAGGTGCAAAACCTGGAATGAGTCTCACGAGAGAACCTTTAGTAGTAATTGTTTCCGGACCTTCAGGCTCCGGAAAATCCACATTGGTGAAGAAGATTCTGGAATTGCCGAATACCATGCTTTCGGTTTCGTACACCACCCGGCAGCCCCGGCCAACCGAATCGGAAGGTAAATGGTATAATTTCGTTAACCAATCTGAATTCCAGCGAATGATCGATTCCGGGGAATTTCTGGAACATGCGCAGGTGTTTGGCCGGAACTGGTACGGCACTCCGCGGCGGTGGCTGCGGGAAGCCCGGGAACAGCAGAAGGACCTGGTCCTCGAGATTGACGTGCAAGGTGCCAAGCAGGTACGGAGCCAGATTCCCGGCTCAATAGCAATATTCATACTGCCGCCGTCGGTGGGCAAGCTGGCTGATCGCTTGCGGGGACGGGGACAGGATTCGGAGGATGAAATTGCTCCGCGACTGGAGGGAGCACAGCAGGAATTGGAATGCTTCAAGGACTATGAGTATGCAGTGGTAAATGACGACTTGGAGCGCGCGGGAAGAGATGTGCAGGCGATTGTGCTGGCGGAGCGGTGCCGGGTTACTCGTGAGCCGGAACGCATCACGCAGATATTGATGTCTCACGGAGGTTAGTTTGGTAATGACCGTAACCAATAAAATTCCCGAAAATCAATTTTCATACGTGATTCTTGTCGCTCGGCGGGCTCGGCAACTGATGAGCGGCGCGCGGCCGTTAATTGAGAATCCGCGCGCACATAAAGCAGCGCGTATTGCCGAGGAGGAAGTGCAGCTCGGTCTGATCGAATACGAAGTTCTTGCTCCGCCCGATGCCGTGGCAGCAGAGACGCGGCGCCGCGGATAAAGGAGCGCTGGGCTCAATGCGCATTGCGTTGGGAGTATCCGGAGGGATTGCCGCTTACAAAGCGGCTGAGCTTGTGCGTTTGTTACACCAGGATGGCCTGGATGTGCAGGTGGTGATGACACGGGGCGCGACGGAATTCATCACACCCCTTACCTTTGCGGCGCTTACCGGGCAGAAGGTCATCACCGAGATGTTTGGCGCTCATGCCAGTGCCCCGGCGAATATCGAGAGCGCAATAGAACACATGGCTGTGGCCCAGCGGATTGATCTGCTGCTGGTTGCGCCCGCCACCGCCGATATCCTGGCAAAATTTGCCGGCGGCATCGCCGATGATTTCCTCAGTACCCTCTACCTTGCGACCAAAGCGCCTGTGCTTGTAGCTCCCGCAATG
>PKXT01000084.1:12102-18241 GCA_003133505.1 Acidobacteriota bacterium | reverse complement strand
TTCCTGAGCCGGTTGCTGCTGCTGTTCGCCGGGAAGGTAAATCACCATTTCGTCGCTTCCTGTCTCGCCGGTCAAATTTCCTCGATCGTAAAGTTGCTGTTGGTAAAAATGCAGATATCGCTGGCAATGCGCATCGATTCCTCGGCAATTTCCCGCGCAGGCATCTGGGTATGCCGCAGAAGTGCACGGGCCGCAGCTTGCGCATAAGGACCACCGGAACCAATGGCGCAGATACCGTCGTCTGGCTCGATTACGTCGCCTGTCCCGGAGAGCAAGAAGGTGGACTTCGCATCCGCGACAACCAGCAGGGCATTCAAGTGACGCAATGACCGTTCGGTTCGCCAATCCTTGGCTAACTCGACCGCAGCCCGCGCAAGATTGCCATGGTATTCCTGCAGCTTGCTCTCGAATCGCGCAAAGAGCGAAAGAGCGTCGGCGGTGCTGCCCGCGAATCCCGTGATGATGCTGTCGTTGAAAAGCCGCCGGGTCTTTCGGGCGTGGTGCTTCACCACGCCTTCACCCAGGGTCACTTGTCCATCTGCCGCAACCACTACGTGGTTATCGCGCCGGACGCACAGAACCGTAGTTTGGCGAAATGTTCCCATGAAATGCCCCATCCATCGTTCGTTTCCTATCCGCGTATTTCGCGGAGCTTTTCGCTCGGTATTGCATTCGTCCATTATACCCGCGTTGCCATGCCGCTCCTTACCGCTTGCTGTCGTTATGACCCGCAATCGCGAATGCTAAACTGCATGATTGCCAATGGAGGATGCCCGGATGGTGAACAGCTTGCGAGAACAGCCGACAGAAAATGATCCAAAAGAAAAATTTACGGGCCGGGTCACGGACTATGCGCTCTACCGACCGNNGATTGAACCCGCAATCCGTTGTCGCTGATATTGCTTCCGGAACTGGACTGCTAGCCCAGGTTTTTCTCCGGAACGGAAACTCCGTCATAGGAATTGAACCCAATGCAGAGATGCGGCGCGCCGGCGAGGAATATCTGCGCGATTGGAGGAACTTTCACAGTGTGGACGGCAGCGCGGAAGCCACCACACTATCCGATGGCAGCGTTGATTTCATTGCCGTCGGGCAGGCATTCCATTGGATTAATCCCCAACCAGCGCGGATTGAGTTTGCGCGAATTCTTCGGCCGCTCGGGTGGGTTGTCCTGGTCTGGAATCGCCGTATCTCTTCAGGCGATTCGTTCAACACCTCTTACCATGAACTCATTTCCCGTCATTGTGGCGGAGAGCAGGCAGTAGCAGGCCGCCGCACTAGTGACCAGCAAATTCGCGACTTCTTTGCGCCCAGCGCCGTCATCCTGAACAATTTTCCGAATTCCCAGCGTCTCAATTGGGAAGGCCTGAAAGGCCGACTACTATCCTCCTCTTATGCCCCGACTGCCGGCCAGCCGGGACACGAACCCATGATCGACGATCTCGCCAGGGTCTTTCGAGAACATCAGAATGACGGCCACGTCGTGCTCGAATACACCACCGAAGTTTTCTGTGGCCAGTTGCAAACATAAGGCTTATTGACACGATTTCAATGCGCCGCAAATTCCTTTTTGGTATCAATGGTTCAGAGGGACAGCTAGGGCCAGGTCCAGGGCGTTGGAGATGTTGGGATATCTTTCCGGGATTAAGTTATTTGAATAGCTTTTTTTTGTCTACTTGGGCCCAGCGCTCTTCCAGCGACTCTTTGGTAAAAAGCGAATCGCTCAATCCTGTGTTATAGCTGCACGTATCGAGAAACTCTTGAAACACTCGAAATCCATTGCGTGATGCGGAAATTTGATAGGGGGTCTGCACCCCCGAAATGGAGTGGTAATTGGAGAACTCGTAGATTTGTTCGGTGCGAAGTTGCGATGCGGGATCCTGCGAGTTCACCACCTCACGCACCGGCAAATGCGTAATGCTGTCAAGGGCCAGCCGGATGGTCCAGTCGTCGCTATCGGTTAGCTCTACCCAGCTCACCTCTTTCAAATCCACCACGTCGGCCCCCGCGTACCGCAGGATCATTCCCGGCTCGTTAATGCGAGAGCGAAGCACGTGGCCAATATCTTTCTTCAGGTGGTCGGTCCAAGCCTTCACTTGATCCGGCGGCGCTTCGGCGACGCCTCCCTTATCGAGCACCCATCCTTTATCGCCGTTGAAGACCTCGATGATATTGCGCTTCTTGGAATGTTCAGTGCGGGCCTTGTCCGGAACTTTTGTCATCTCAAGAAACATGTCGAATCCCATCAGTTCGCCCGAATGACCAAACGAACTCAGCCGCGCTTCGCAGGTTGAATCGCGCAAATTCATGTAGCTCTGGCCGCCCAGCGCCTGGATGGTCTGTTGCAGCAACTCGCGAGCCTCTTGTGCATTCTGGTCCGGCATCGGGACCCCGGTATTCTGCGCACGGACACCCGAGCTAACCGCCGCCGCCAGCACCATCGCAATCGCCAGCAGCTTCCCGAGCAAACGAATCATTTAGGCAGCCCTCATCCGCACAGGACCGATCCCCCGTTCACATTCAGAATCTCGCCAGTAATGAAAGTCGCCAAGTCAGAAGCCAGGAACAATATGGGCCCGGCGAGTTCCTCCGTAGTTGCAACGCGCCCCAGTGGGATTTGGGCCAGGGCAAATTTACGTCCCGAGCGCGATTCAAGTGTTGACTTGCACATATCGGTATTCACCCACCCCGGCGCCACGCAGTTTACCAGGACGTTGTGCCGCGCCAGTTCGGTAGCGAGCGACTTCACAAAGCTGATGACCGCACCTTTGGTTGCCGCGTAATGCGAATGGAACGCTTCACCGCGCTGTCCGGCCGTGGAGCTAATTATAATGATGCGCCCCGACCGCCGCGCGATCATTTGCGGGGCCACGAAGTGCGCAACAGAATATACGCTCTTTAAATTCACCTGCATCATCTCGTCCCATTGGCGCTCGGTTAAAGATTCGATGGGAGCGTTCTCGGCATTCCATATGCCCGCATTGGCCACCAGGATGTCCACTTGTCCGAGGCGCTCGGAGCCAAATTCAATCAGCGCCTGAGCATCGGCCATACGCCGCAAATCCGCGCGAAACGATTCCACGCGCGTTCCATGCTTGCGGGATTCCTGCTCCACCTGCTGCGCGGCTTCTCGGTTCTTATGGAAGCTGAAAACCACGTCGGCCCCGGCACGAGCTAACAGGCGCACCGTGGCTGCACCGATGCCGCGAGATCCGCCGGTGATAACCGCTCCTTTGCCGGCCAGAGAAATCATGCCGGCCTCGCATGGAGACTGGCCGTGCGCGCCGCGACGATTAGTTGCTGGAAAAGATGCTGTGCAAGCCGAATCCCCTCGTCATTTTTTGAATCGGCATCAGTTTCCGGCTTTGCGGCTGCCCCCATCATTCGTTCCGGGTGCCATTCGACACCGATCACCCATTCCGGTCCAGTCCATTCAATCGCTTCCACCACACCGTCGGACGAACGTGCGGAAATGCGCAATTTCCGGCCTGGTTCCAGCACCGACTGATGATGCGAAGAATTTATATCTACAGTTTGAGCGCTCGCTCCTGCATTAGTCAGTTCCGCCAGCCGTGAGCCGGGGACAATTTCGATTGCGTGGTAAGGTTCTTCGGTTCGGGCAGTTTCCTTGTGCCACACATGTTCAATCGTGGAGCCCATTTCGCTGGCGATGTCCTGCACCAGCGTTCCGCCTAGAAAGACGTTGAGATGCTGCATGCCGTAGCAAATGCCCAGCACCGACTTGCCCATGCGGAACGCTTCCTCGAGCAGCGCGGTATCGGTATTTTCGCGCAGGGCATCCACGGCGCCAGCTAATGCATGCGGCTGGGCGTGGTAGCGCGCGGGAGCTACGTCGCAATTGCTGCCGGGCAGGACAAAGGCGTCTGCCGATTCGGCGGCGCGGCGGAGCGCGTTCGCATCGAGCGAAAGCGAAATTTCCATAGGCTGGCCGCCCGCGGCTTCAATAGCGCGCAGATATTTGTCGTAGGCCTCACGTTTACCGGCCTTTTCTTCCGAGGCCGCGCGATAAGGCACGCCAATTCGCGGTTTATATGTGGTTTCGGCAAGCATGGGAGGACTCAACATCGTAGCATTCGCCCGAAAAGCACGGCAAACCCGCGCCATCGAGGCGGATTTCGCGGTGCTTGATTTGGTAACGAGTAGAAATGGCTTTGCCCATCAAGTAGCAGGCTCGGCGCAACGCTGGAATCTGTGGGATCCGGCGAATTGTTGAACTTGAGGGTAGCGGAAGAAAGTGGCAAGGGATTGCCCGCGCAATCCTACCGTCCTCAGTCTTTCGGGAAAATGCTTTTCCTTGATCATCTTCCGGCAAGCGTCGCAGTCTTCCCATTTTTTCATGTTGTCATTCCTCCCGGGGAGGTTGTGCGCCTCACCCATGGGCAACGTTTGATCGTCATATATTTCTGGCGAGCCAGTAGCGGCGGAGATCTGCGACCAGGTAGAGGGAGCCGGTGGCGAAGACGGCGTCACCGGGAGCGGCTTCGCGGATGGCTTCTTCGAGCGCCACGGCGGGATCGGGCGCGACGCGATAGTCGCGGGCGTGGTGGCCGGCAATCTCGGCCAGGAGCGGAGCGGAAATGGCCCGGGGCTGACGCGGGGCGGTAAGCCAAACGCGGTCGGCGTGGGGGAAGAGGAGTCCGGCGATTTCATCCACGGCTTTATCGCGCATCGCGCCATACACCAGAAAAATCCTGCGGTCGGCAAATTCCCGCTGCCAAAAACGAAGCAATTCGCGCGCGCCCGCAGAATTGTGGGCACCATCCAGATAGACATCAGGCCGGCGCATCAGCCGTTCCAAGCGGCCTGGCCATTGCGTTGTGGCGATGCCCTGTTCGATTGCGGAGGCTGGAATTGCAAGCCCATGCTGGGCGAGCAACTCGGCCGCCGCGGCCGCCGCCAGCGCATTGCGCAGTTGAAACTGGCCTCGCAATGCGGGAGCGATGGTTAAGGTGGCACCGGTGATGGCGCTGGTCACCGTGGCTCGCACGTGGCCGTCATTCTCGCGCGCGGATAGGTTCCCTAGCTCGGGCTGCGGAAACCGCTCGGGCGAATCTTGGGATTCGCGCGCCGGCAATGTGCTGTATGCGGAGTCCACTTCCACCAGCCGGGCGCCACGTTCTTCGCAGGTGCGCGCGATCACGGCCCGAGCGGCTGGATTTTCGGCAGAGCTTACGACTTGAGTGCCGGCCTTGATGATTCCGGCTTTTTCGGCGGCGATGTCCTCAATCGTATGACCCAGATAATCTTCGTGATCGAAATCTATCTGGGTGATCACGGCAACTTCGGGCATGACAATGTTGGTTGCATCCAGACGGCCGCCTAAACCCACTTCGTATATGGCGAAATCAAGTGGCGCGCGCGCGAAGCAATCGAATGCCATCCCAGTCATACACTCGAAATAGGTTGGATGGGCCGCCAGTTCGCCGGTGGCCATGCCGCGCTCGGCGGCCGCAATCACGCGGGTGCAGGAATCGGCGAAAGCTTCATCGGAGATTTCCTCTCCCCTGAGGCGAATGCGTTCGTTGATGCGCATCAAATGCGGCGAAGTATAAAGGCCAGTGCGCTGTCCGGCGGCCCGCAAAATCGAATCGAGCATTGCCGCTGTGGAGCCTTTACCATTGGTGCCCGCGATGTGGACGCAGGGCTTCGCGAGGTGCGGATTCCCCAGCAGGCGTGCCAGCACAGTGATATTTTCGAGGCTGAACTTTTGGACGCCGGCCTGTTGCGGCGCGGCCAACTCCCGCCCCAGAGTGAGCAAACAGGCAACGGATTCCTGGTAAGTCATGGAAGTGTCAGTCGAGGAAGAAATCTAAGGCACTGGAAATATAAGCCTTCAATTCGCCGCGAGGAACTATGGCGTCGAGGAACCCATGTTGGAGGAGGAATTCCGAACGCTGAAAACCTTCGGGGAGCTTTTGGCGGATGGTTTGCTCGATCACACGCGGCCCCGCGAAACCAATCAGCGCGCCGGGCTCGGCGATATTGAGGTCACCCAGCATCGCGAAACTGGCGGTAACACCGCCGGTAGTGGGATCCGTCAGGACGGATATGAAGGGGATTTGCGCGTCATCAAGCCGGGCCAGAGCGGCGGACACTTTGGCGAGCTGCATCAGGCTGA